>NZ_LXJQ01000029.1:0-71707 GCF_001728925.1 Pseudomonas sp. 1D4 | reverse complement strand
ATGCCGCTCTTTGCATCCACCGTGCGGGGCTTGGCGCGGTGGGGGGTGGATCGATGAAGCGCGATCCACTCTACGGCTGTAGCCCGTGCGCGGCGCCGAGTGTTCCCGGACTGAAGTCCGGGCTACGGTCGGGCGTTGCGTCGTGTGCGCTCATGCCGTTTGCCAGGCTGCGGAGTTTCGTCTGGGCGTAGGGTGGATGCCGCTCTTTGCATCCACCGTGCGGGGCTTGGCGCGGCGGGGTGGTGGATCGATGAAGCGCGATCCACGCCCCCGTAGGATGGCGCTGAGCGCAGCGATGCCCATCGATCCGCGCGCACCTTGTTCCGCCTCCTTACTTGCTGGCTTTGAGAATCACGAACTTCGGTGTGGCGGCGACTTGTTCGACGCCCCGGAACAGCCGCTTGAGCTTGGCGTGGTAGCCCAGGTGGCGGTTGCCGACGATCCACAGCTCGCCCCCCGTCACCAGCGCGTTGCGCGCCTGCACGAACATCCGCCAGGCGAGGAAGTCGCCCACCACCTGCTGCTGGTGGAACGGCGGGTTGCACAGCACCAGATCCAGTGAGTCCGCCGGCTGCTCGGCCAGCCCGTCGCCGGCGCGGATGTCCGCCGGGCGCTCGCCCAGGGCCGCCTGCCAGTTTTCCCGGGCCGATTGCACGGCCATGTAGGACTCGTCCACCAGCGTCAGCTCGGCCTCGGGGTTGGCCAGGGCGTAGGCGATGCCGAGGATGCCGTTGCCGCAGCCGAGGTCGGCGGCTCGCACGCGGGCCAGGCCGCGCGGCAGGTGCGGGAGGAAGGCGCGGGTGCCGATGTCCAGTCCGTCGCGGCAGAACACGTTGGCGTGGTTCAGCAATTCCACGCTCGGTTCGTCCAGTCGGTAGCGGGTCGGGTAGGGCGAGGCGACGAACGGCTTCGCTTCCGGCATGGCGATCAGCAGGCGCGCCTTCTTAACTGCCAGAGAGGGCTGCATCGGTCCGATGTACTTGGCCAGCAGGTCGCCGGCGGCATGGGGCAGGTGCTTGACCATGCCGGCAGCTACCACCTGGGCGCCGGGGGCCAGTTGGCCGTGCAGGCGGATGAGCTGTTCTTCCAGCAGGGCGAGGGTCTTGGGCACGCGGATCAGCACCCGGTCGAACGGCCCGCTGAGCGGTTCGCTGGCCGGCACGAAGCGCACCGGGGCGCCCTCCAGGCCGTTGCGCGCGAGGTTGCGCGAGAGGCCGAGGAAACCCAGGTGCGAGTCACCGCTGCTGGTGACCTGCAGGTGCGGAGCGAGGCTGGCGGCGAGGGCGCCGAAACTGTCGTTGAGGACCAGGACGCGGGTGTCGCATGACGGTGCCTGGGCATGGAGGTGGTTGAGCAGGTACTCGTCAGCGGCGTCGAAGGCCTGCAACGGCTCGCCCTGCTGGTCGGGAACGCGGACAAGGTCGAGCTGGGCGAAAGGGGTTACCAGGAGGGCCATGAAAGAATCTGCTGAAACTGAGAGGTGGTTGGGGAAACCGGCGCTTGTCTATTGCCCCGATATCACTAGAATTTCGCGCTTCCGCTGCGGCGGGCCCGGACGGGCCCCGTGCGCCGAAGCGGCACCAATAATAACCAGGCCTCGGGCTTTTCTCTGCCCTGAACGACCTGGTACGCCGTTTGACGGTGCGAATCCGCTGGTTGGGGGCGGGTCGACCACCGAACCACACATCGAATCCGGACGGAGCCCGCGCCTTTCTGCGTGGGCTTCGCCGTTGTCATTTGCATAGGTGCTTGCATGTACAGGTCTCTGCTGGGGGCGGTCTTCGCCTCGCTGTTCGTCTTTTCCAATGCGGTGCTGGCTGACGAGCCGGTGCTGATCAAGTTCTCCCACGTAGTGGCCGAGGACACCCCCAAGGGCAAGGGTGCCCTGTTGTTCAAGAAGCTGGTGGAAGAGCGCCTGGCCGGCAAGGTCAAGGTCGAGGTCTACCCGAACTCCACGCTCTTCGGCGATGCCAACGAGATCGAGGCGCTGAAGAAGGGCGAGGTGCAGATGCTGGCGCCGTCGCTGTCCAAGTTCGAGGCCTACACCAAGCAGCTGCAGGTGTTCGACCTGCCCTACCTGTTCGACGACCTGGAGGCGGTGAAGCGCTTCCAGAAGCGTGAGAAGAGCCGCGAGCTGCTACGTTCCATGTCCAAGTACGGCATCTACGGCCTGGGCTACTGGAACAACGGCATGAAGGTGATGACCGCCAGCCGTGAGCTGCACAAGCCCGAGGACGCCAAGGGCCTGGCCTTCCGCATCCAGCCTTCCTCGGTGCTGGAGTCGCAGTTCGCCCAGCTCGGCGCCACCACGGTGAAGATGCCCTTTGCCGAGGCCTTCAAGGCCTTGCAGGCGGGCACCATCCAGGGCACCGAAGGCCCCTGGTCCAACGTGGCGACCCAGAAGATCGACACCGTGCAGCCCTACGTGATCGAGACCGGTCATGGGTCGATCAGCTACATGCTGATCACCAACTACAAGTTCTGGATCGGCATCCCCTACGAGACCCGCACCGAGCTGGAGGCGATCATCGACGAGGTCACCGCCGAGGTGAACAAGGAAGCCGAGGCGATGAACGAGAAGGACCGCGAGAAGGTGATCGCCGCTGGCCGGGCCAAGGTCATCACCCTCACCCCCGAAGAGCGCGAAGCCTGGCGTCAGGTGATGATGCCGGTGTGGAAGAAGTACGAGGCCGAAATCGGCGCCGACGTGCTGCGCGCCGCGCAGACCGTCAACCGCAAGCGCTGATGCCTCCCGGCTGTCCGCCGCCCGGCGGATAGCCACATGGCCCGCGGGTGTTTGCCGGGCCGGCTTTGCGCGAGACTGGCGCGGTATCCGACCCGGAGCCGTGCCATGTCCGCCAGCGACGAGAAGTTCACCTGCCAGACCCTCCGTGAGGTCCGGCCCCTCACCCAGAACCTGTTCACCCTGCGCACCACCCGTGACCCGGGCTTTCGCTTCCGCGCCGGCCAGTTCGCCCGCCTGGGCGTGACCAAGGCCGATGGCAGCACGGTGTGGCGGGCCTATTCGATGGTCTCGGCGCCCCATGACGAGTTCCTCGACTTCTTCTCCATCGTCGTGCCCGGCGGCGAGTTCACCTCCGAGCTGAGCCGGCTGGCGGTGGGCGACACCCTGCTGGTCGACAAGCAGGCCTTCGGCTTCCTCACCCTCGACCGCTTCGTCGACGGCCGCGACCTCTGGCTGCTGGCCACCGGCACCGGCGTGGCTCCGTTCCTGTCGATCCTGCAGGGCCTGGAGGTGTGGCAGCGCTTCGAGCGCATCGTGCTGGTGTACAGCGTGCGCCACGCGGCGGAGCTGGCCTACCAGCCGCTGATCCACGGCCTGGCGGGGCTGGAGCACCTGGAAGGCGTGGCCGAGAAGTTCCTCTACCTGCCCGTGGTCACCCGCGAGGCCCACCCGGGGGCCTTGGGTGGGCGCATCACCACCCTGATCGAGAACGGCGCACTGGAGCGCGCTGCCGGGCTGCCACTGGAGCCGGAGCATTCGCGGGTGATGCTCTGCGGCAACCCGCAGATGATCGAGGACACCCGGGCGGTGCTGAAGGCGAGGGGGATGAACCTGTCGCTCAGCCGGAGGCCGGGGCAGGTGGCGGTGGAGAATTACTGGTAGAGGGTGTCGCTGATCACTTCGGAACCCAGCGGATTATCGGGCTCTGTGGGTGTTTCCTGTCTCGCCTAAACGAAAACCGGCGCCCTGGGGCGCCGGTGGGTGGAACGGTGAAGCCGGTCAGAGCTGGATCAGGTTGGGGATCTGCACGTCCGGGTTCACGTCCTGCTCGTAGTCCACGCCGTCGATCTCGAAGCCGAACAGGCGCAGGAACTCGGTCTTGTAGCCGGTGAAGTCGGTCAGCTGGTACAGGTTCTCGTTGGTCACCTTGTTCCACAGGTCCTTCACGGTGTCCTGCACGTCCGGTTGCAGTTCCTTGTAGTCGGCGCGCAGGCGGCCGTCGGCGTCCAGGTGCGGCTCGGTGCCGTAGAGGCTCTCGCGGAACAGGCCGTCGACCTGTTCGATGCAGCCTTCGTGGGTGCCCTTTTCCTTCATCACCTTGAACAGCAGCGACAGGTACAGCGGCATCATCGGGATGGCCGAGCTGGCCTGGGTGACCACGGCCTTCAGCACCGAGACGCGGGCGTCGCCACCGGTGGCGGCGAGTTTCTCGCGGATGCCGAGGACCTTCTGGTCCAGGTCCTTCTTGGCGGCGCCGATGGAGCCGTTCCAGTACAGGTCGTGGGTGATCTCTTCGCCCAGGTAGGTGAAGGCGGTGGTCTTGGCGCCGTCGGCCAGCACGCCGGCTTCCTGCAGGGCGTCGATCCACATCTGCCAGTCTTCACCACCCATGACCGCCACGGTGTGGGCGATCTCGGCCTCGGTGGCCGGCTCCATCACGCTTTCCTTGATCACTTCCTTGTCGGTGTCCAGGCCACGGAAGTTGACGGTCTTGCCGACCGGCTTGAGCACGGAGTTGAAGACTTCACCGGTCTTGGGATGGGTGCGGCGCGGGGCGGCCAGGCTGTAGACCACCAGGTCGACCTGGCCCAGGTCCTGCTTGATGGTCTCGATGGTGACGCGCTTCGCCTCATCGGAGAACGCGTCGCCGTTGATGCTGCGCGCGTACAGGCCCTTGGCCTGGGCGGCTTTCTCGAAGGCGGCGGAGTTGTACCAGCCAGCGGTGCCGGCCTTGGTCTCGCTGCCCGGACGCTCGAAGAACACGCCCAGGGTGTCGGCGCCCGCGCCGAAGGCGGCGGTGATGCGTGCGGCCAGGCCGTAGCCGGTGGACGAACCGATGACCAGCACCTTCTTCGGGCCGTTGGCCACGGGGCCCTTGGACTCGACGTAGCGGATCTGTTCCTTGACGTTGGCCTCGCAGCCGGCCGGATGGGTAGTGACGCAGATGAAGCCACGCACGCGCGGTTTGATGATCATGGAAACCTCGGTTGCTAGATGCGGTAACAGCACATTCAGAAGCGGGAGACGTCGCGCATCGTAGATAAGACACCTCGGTTGTGGCCAGCGGCAGCCGGGTGAGTCGGCAAAAGCCGGCCCACCCGGCATGACCGGGACGGGAGAGAGGGCCGCCCCGGCGCGCTCGGTGAGGCCCTCAGGCCTCCAGTTCGGTGCGGGTGGCGCAGCTGCCGTCGCAGCGGCCGGGGCAACTGCAGCCGGTGCTGCTGCGCCCGGTGGCGCGTTCCATGCGGCGGGCCACGGGTTCGTCGTCGGCGAACGGCAGCATGGTGGCTTCGTCCAGTTGGCGCTGGCTGTGACGCCCCAGGCTCAGTTGCACGGCGACGAAGAAGAAGGCCACCGTGCCCAGGCCGAACAGCACGTTCAGGGTTTCGGCGTCCATGCTCCGCTCCTCAGGCCGTGGCGCCGGCCAGAGCCGTCGCACGGTCGGTGGCGCGCACGGTGTGCCAGGTGTTCCAGGCCATCAGCAGCATGCCGCTGAGGAAGAACAGGCCACCGACGAAGCGCACGATGAAGCCGGGGTGGCTGGCCTCCAGTGCCTCGACGAAGGAGTAGGTGAGGGTGCCGTCGTCGTTCACCGCGCGCCACATCAGGCCCTGGGTGATGCCGTTGACCCACATCGAGGCGATGTAGAGCACGGTGCCGATGGTGGCCAGCCAGAAGTGCGCGTTGATCAACCCGGTGCTGTACATCCGCTCGCGGCTGTAAAGGCGGGGGATCAGGTGGTAGAGCGAGCCGATGGTGATCATCGCCACCCAGCCGAGGGCGCCGGCGTGCACGTGGCCGATGGTCCAGTCGGTGTAGTGGGAGAGGGCGTTGACGGTCTTGATGGCCATCATCGGGCCTTCGAAGGTGGACATGCCATAGAAGGCCAGGGAGACCACGAGGAAGCGCAGGATGGGGTCGTCGCGCAGCTTATGCCAGGCGCCCGACAGGGTCATCATGCCGTTGATCATGCCGCCCCAACTGGGGGCCAGCAGCACCAGGGACATCACCATGCCCAGGGACTGTGCCCAGTCCGGCAGCGCGGTGTAGTGCAGGTGGTGCGGGCCGGCCCAGATGTACAGGGTGATCAGTGCCCAGAAGTGCACGATGGACAGGCGGTAGGAGTAGACCGGGCGCCCGGCCTGTTTGGGGATGAAGTAATACATCATCCCGAGGAAGCCGGTGGTCAGGAAGAAGCCCACGGCGTTGTGCCCGTACCACCACTGGACCATGGCATCGGTGGCTCCGGAGTAGACCGGGTAGGACTTGAACCAGCTCACCGGGATGGCGGCGTGGTTGACGATGTGCAGCATCGCCGTGACCACGATGAAGGCGCCGAAGAACCAGTTGCCCACGTAGATGTGCCGGGTCTGGCGCTTCATCACCGTGCCGAAGAACACCACGGCATAGGCGACCCAGACGATGCCCATCCACACGGCCCCGGCGAATTCCACCTCGGCGTATTCCTTGGTGGTGGTCAGGCCCTGGGGCAAGGTCACCAGCAAGCAGATCACCAGGGCCTGCCAGCCCCAGAAGGTGAAGGTGGCGAGGCTGCCACCGAACAGTCGCGCCTGGCAGGTGCGCTGCACGGTGTAGTAGCTGGTGGCGAACAGCGCGCTGCCGCCGAAGGCGAAGATCACCAGGTTGGTGTGCAACGGCCGCAGGCGGCCGAAGCTGGTCCAGGGCAGGTCGAGGTTCAGGGACGGCCAGACCAGTTGGGCGGCGATGAACACCCCCAGGCCCATGCCGACGATGCCCCAGACCACCGTCATCAGCGCAAACTGGCGCACCACCCGGTAGTCGTAGGCGGGTTCGATTTCTGCAGTGTTCATGCGGAAAACCTTCAGGAGTGGGAATGGCTTGGCCGGCACGGCCGACCGGGGCGCCACTCTAGAAAGGCGGGACGGGACGAAACAGCCTCAGTTTTGGCTGCTTTTATGAGATCAGATAGACGCCATCTGCTCACAGGCGGCGCCGGTGGCGGACCGGATCATCTGATATCGGAATTCCGCTTCGATCTGATTCTGTTTCTGAGTCGGGTGGCTCGCCATAGTGGTTCACCGGATGATTGCCGCCTGCGGCGGCCTGATGAGGACCCCCATGTACCGATACGACGACTACGATCGCGCCCTGGTCCGCGAACGCGTCGCGCAGTTCCGTGACCAGGTGGCGCGGCGGCTGAGCGGCGAACTGAGCGAGGAAGAGTTCCTGCCCCTGCGCCTGCAGAACGGCCTGTACCTGCAGAAGCACGCCTACATGCTGCGGGTGGCCATCCCCTACGGCACGCTGTCGTCGGTCCAGTTGCGCACCCTGGCCCTCATCGCCCGGGAGTACGACCGGTGCTATGGCCACTTCACCACCCGGCAGAACATCCAGTTCAACTGGATTGACCTGGAGCGGGTGCCGGACATCCTCGAGCGCCTCGCCGATGTCGACATGCATGCCATCCAGACCTCCGGCAACTGTGTGCGTAACATCACCACCGAGGCGTTCGCCGGGGTGGCTGCCGACGAGCTGCTGGACCCGCGTCCGCTGGCCGAGATCCTCCGCCAGTGGTCCACGGTGAACCCGGAATTCCTGTTCCTGCCGCGCAAGTTCAAGATCGCCCTCTGTGCCGCCGAGGAAGACCGTGCAGCGGTGCAGATGCACGACATCGGCCTGTACCTGTACCGCGATGCCGACGGTGAAATGCGCCTCAAGGTACTGGTGGGTGGCGGGCTCGGACGGACGCCGATCCTCGCCCAGGTGATCCGCGAGGGGCTGCACTGGCGCCACCTGCTGTCCTATGTCGAGGCGGTGCTGCGGGTCTACAACCGCCACGGCCGCCGCGACAACAAGTACAAGGCGCGCATCAAGATCCTGGTCAAGGCCCTGGGTATCGAGGCTTTCGCCCGCGAGGTGGAGGCCGAATGGGAGCACCTGCGCAACGGTCCGGCCCAACTGACCGAGGCCGAGTACGCGCGCGTGGCGGCCTCCTTCACCACGCCGGCCTACGCCACCCTCGACGCCGCCGACCTGGAACATGGCCGGCACCTGGCCGAGGACCCGGCCTTCGCCCGCTGGTGCGCCCGTAACCTGCAACCGCACAAGGTGCCCGGCTATGCGTCGGTGGTGATCTCCACCAAGCCTGGGCCCGAGGCTCCACCGGGGGACGTGACCGCCGCGCAGATGGAGGCGGTGGCGGACTGGGCCGAGCGCTTTGGCTTCGGCGAGATCCGCATTGCCCACGAACAGAACCTGGTGCTGCCGGACGTGCCCAAGCGCGACCTGTATGCCCTCTGGCAGGCCGCCTGCGAGGCTGACCTGGCAACCCCCAACATCGGCCTGCTGACCGATATCATCGCGTGCCCCGGTGGCGACTACTGCGCGCTGGCCAATGCCAAGTCGATCCCCATTGCCCAGGCGATCCAGGCACGCTTCAGCGACCCGGCGCGGCTGGAGGCACTCGGCGAACTGAGCCTGAACATATCCGGCTGCATGAATGCCTGCGGCCATCACCACATCGGCAACATCGGCATCCTCGGCGTCGACAAGGGCGGCAGCGAGTGGTACCAGATCACCCTTGGCGGCGCCCAGGGCATGTCGGCGGCGCTGGGGCGGGTGATCGGCCCGTCCTTCAGTGCGGCCGCAGTGCCCCAGGTGATCGAGCACATCGCCGACACCTACCTGGCGCACCGCGAGGGCAACGAGCGCTTCGTCGACACCCTCGGCCGCATCGGCCTGGAGCCGTTCAAGGCACGGGTCTACACCCGTGAGGAGGAGCCGGCATGAACAACCTGATCCGCCTGCGCCAGGGCGTGCCCGGCCTGGTCGAGGACGACCCCTGGCTCCTGGTGCGCCCGGACGAGGCGCTGCCGGACGGCGGGCCGCTGATCCTGCCACTGGCGCTCTGGCAAGCCCGGCAGGACGCCGCCGTGCTGGCGGGCGAGCGCGTCAGCGAGGATGCGCTGCTGCTGCAGCCGGACGACGATGTGGAAGCCCTGCGGGACTGCCTCTACAGCCTGCCGCTGATCGCCGTGGACTTCCCCAGCTTCCGCGATGGCCGGGGCTACAGCCAGGCCTACCTGCTGCGCAGCCGGCTCGGCTGGGCCGGCGAGTTGCGCGCCGTGGGGGACGTGCTGCGGGACCAGTTGGCGCACATGCGTCAGTGCGGCTTCGACACCTTTGCGGTGCGTGCCGACAAGTCCGCCGAGGACGCCCTCAAGGGGCTGGCCGGGCTCAGCGTGCTCTACGGCCGCTCGGTGATCGAGCCGCGCCCGCTGTTCCGGCGCCGCGAGGCCGATGTCACGATTGGTAAAAATTGACGGCTCGGGGGGAGGGGCGTTCTATCCTACGATGCTCACCCGTTTTCACTGATCGGACCTCAATGGACAGCGACAGTCAGCCTCCCCCGGCATCCCTCCCTCGCGGCGCAGTGCGCCTTCCCGTTTCCCGCTTCATTTCCGTGAACCCCAGCGGCTCCCCGTCCTGCGCCTCGGTAGTGTGGTCGGCGGCCTCTGCTCGTCTCTGCGGCGAGGAGGGCTGACATGGAGTGGATCGCCGACCCCACGGCCTGGCTGGGCCTCCTTACCCTGGTGGTGCTGGAGATCGTGCTGGGCATCGACAACCTGGTGTTCATCGCCATCCTCGCGGACAAGCTGCCGCCCCATCAGCGTGACCGCGCGCGCCTGATCGGCCTGTCGCTGGCGCTGTTCATGCGCCTGGGCCTGCTGGCCAGCATTTCCTGGCTGGTGACCCTGACCGCGCCGCTGTTCGAGGTCTTCGGAAAGGCTTTCTCCGGGCGAGACCTGATCATGCTGTTCGGCGGCGTGTTCCTGCTGTTCAAGGCCACCATGGAACTGCACGAACGCATCGAGGGCCGCGCCCCGACGACGAGCTCTGGCAGTCGCACCTACGCGCTGTTCTGGCCGGTGGTGGCACAGATCGTGGTGCTCGACGCGGTGTTCTCCCTGGACGCGGTGATCACCGCCGTCGGCATGGTGGAGCATCTGGAAGTGATGATGATCGCGGTGGTGATCTCCATCGGCCTGATGATCGTCGCCAGCAAGCCGCTGACCGCGTTCGTCAACGCCCATCCCACGGTGATCATGCTGTGCCTGGGCTTCCTGATGATGATCGGCTTCAGCCTTACCGCCGAAGGCCTGGGTTTTCACATTCCCAAGGGCTACCTGTACGCGGCCATCGGCTTCTCGATCCTCATTGAGCTGGCCAACCAGACGGTGCGCTGGCGCCGTCGCCGCCGCCAGGAGGAAGCCGGCGGCTTGCGCGAGCGGACCGCCCATGCGGTGCTGCGCCTGCTGGGCGGCCGTGGTGTGGAGGCCGACGAGGTGGGCGAGGAGATCGCCGACCTGGTGAAGGGTAACGGCCGTGGCCAGGTGCCCTTCGACCGCCGTGAGCGGGTGATGATCAGCGGCGTGCTGGGCCTTGCCGAGCGCCCCATCCGCACCCTGATGACCAACCGCGTGGACGTGGAGCGCATCGACCTGGCCGACAGCCGCGATACGGTGCACGACGCGCTGCTGCGCTCGCCCTATTCGCGCCTGGTGGTGGTCCGCGATGCGGACGTGGACGAGCCCTTGGGCTACGTGCACAAGAAGGAACTGCTGCGCACGCTGTTGCAGGGGCAGGCGCCGGAGATCGAGCCCCTGCTACGCATCCCGCCCAACCTGCCGGAGAGCGCCTCGGTGCTCAGTGCCCTGGAGGAGATGCGCAAGGCTTCGACCCACGTGGCCTTCGTGGTCAACGAGTTCGGCGGTTTCGAAGGCCTGCTGACCATGACCGACATCCTCGAATCCATCGCTGGCGAACTGCCGGATGCCAGCGAGGTGGACGGCCTGGATATCGAGCCCGTGGACACGGGCTGGACGGTCAGCGGCGCAGTTAACCTGAGTCTGCTGAACGAGCGCCTGGGTTTCCCGCCCCGTCCTCAGGAGCTCTACCAGACGGTCGCCGGCCTGGCCATGAGCCTGCTGGATCGCCTGCCGGTGGTGGGGGATGAGCTGGAGGTGGAGGGCTGGCGACTGGAAGTGATCGAAGTGAAGGAGCGCCGTGTGAACCGGTTGTTGCTGGAACCGCCTGCCGGGCATCGGGGGCGAATGGGCTGAGTCTGCCCATGAAGAAACGGCGCCTTCGGGCGCCGTTTTTCATTCATGCGACTTTCAGGGCTGCTGTTTCTGCTGGGCCTTGAGCAGGTCGCGGATCTCGCTGAGCAGCTCCTGATCCTTGGTGGGCGCCGGCGGTGCCTCGGGGGCAGCGGCTTCTTCGCGCTTGAGCCTGTTGATCACCTTGACCCCCATGAAGATGGCGAAAGCCACGATCATGAAGTCGAGCACCGTCTGGATGAACTTGCCATAGGCCAGGACCACGGCCGGGGCGGTGCCCTCGGCGGCCTTCAGGGTGATGGCCAGGTCGGAGAAATCCACGCCACCCACCAGCAGCCCCACCGGCGGCATGATCACGTCACCGACGAAGGATGAGACGATCTTGCCGAATGCGGCGCCGATGATGATGCCCACGGCCATGTCGACCACGTTGCCCTTGACCGCGAAGGCCTTGAATTCCGACAGCACGCTCATGCGATTTCCCCCAGGGATTGGACTGATGGGCTGGAAGTGTAACCGAGTGATCTGACAGCGCCATCCTGCCGGTGTTGCGGTTCGGTGCGGCGGTAGAGCCGGCAGAAGTCCTCGTGTGCCCGGGGATCGGGGCGCTTCTGTACCCGCACGCCGGCCGCCGGGCAGCGCTCCAGTAGCACCTTCGGGCGCACTGGACGCGGGTAGAAGCCGCCACCGCAGTTCAGGCAGACGTTGTGCAGGCGCTTGGCACAGTCGGCGCAGAAGGTGCATTCGAAAGAGCAGATGCGGGCGCCGGTACTGGCGGGTGGTAGCGCGCGGGCGCAGGCTTCGCAGGTGGCTGTCCGGTCGCCCAGGCTGGTCTAGCCTCTAGCTGCTGCTTCGGTCTTGCAAGGAGCCTTGCCATGCCTCTCGAACACCATGCCCTGGAACGTGAATTTCCTGATGATCACCTCACGATGCACGAACTTCTCCAGCACAACGTGCACTTTGCCCGCCTGGCCGCCGAGTACCACCACCTCGATACGCGCATCTACGAAGTCGAGGACGGCCGGCATGCCCTGGATGATCTGCAACTGCACAGCCTGAAGATGAAGCGGGTGGCCCTGAAGGACGAGATCGCCCAGTTGCTCAGGGCCCATCAGAGCGGTTGACCGGCGTCAACGCAGTGCCCGTGGCGGCTGGCTAGGCTGGCCGCCTTTCCCCTTCGGAGCACTCGCCATGACGGCCTACGACACCCTTCCGAGCGCCACCCCCGAATCCGACCGCAAGGCCCAGTACGAGGCGCGCCGAGCCGAGGAACGACGAGACCGCCTGCGCCAGCAGCTGGACCTGCTGGACAAGCGCATTGCCCGCATCCAGGCCGGCACCGAGCCGCTGGACGGCTCCAGCCTGCAGGCCCTGCAGATGCGCCGCGAGGGCCTGGCCCAGGACCTGGCCCGCCTGCCACGCAAGGAAGGCTGCTGCGGCTGCGGGCGCGCCTGCAAGGGGTGATCCGCTATCATGCGGGCTTCGCTTTTCTGACGGAGTCCGCTGATGGCCAAGGCCAAGCGCATGTACGGCTGCACCGAGTGCGGCTCGACCTTCCCCAAATGGGCTGGCCAGTGTGCCGATTGCGGGGCCTGGAACACCCTGGTGGAAACCGTGCTGGAAGGGGCTGCCGCCTCGTCCTCCAGCGGGCGCGCCGGCTGGGCCGGCGGCCAGGCGCAGATCAAGACCCTGGCCGAGGTCAGCGTCGAGGAAATGCCGCGCTTTTCCACCGCTTCCGCGGAACTGGACCGGGTGCTCGGCGGTGGCCTGGTCGACGGTTCGGTGGTGCTGATCGGCGGTGACCCCGGCATCGGCAAATCCACCATCCTCCTGCAGACCCTCTGCAACATCGCTACCCGCTTCCCCGCGCTCTACGTCACCGGTGAGGAATCCCAGCAGCAGGTCGCCATGCGTGCCCGCCGCCTGGGGCTGCCGGAAGACAAGCTCAAGGTGATGACCGAGACCTGCATCGAAAGCATCATCGCCACCGCACGGGTGGAGAAGCCCAAGGTGATGGTGATCGACTCCATCCAGACCATCTTCACCGAGCAGTTGCAGTCCGCCCCCGGCGGCGTGGCCCAGGTGCGCGAGAGCGCGGCGCTGCTGGTGCGCTACGCCAAGCAGAGCGGCACGGCGATCTTTCTGGTCGGCCACGTGACCAAGGAGGGCGCCCTGGCAGGCCCCCGCGTGCTGGAGCACATGGTCGACACAGTGCTGTATTTCGAGGGCGAGTCCGACGGCCGACTGCGCCTGCTGCGGGCGGTGAAGAACCGCTTCGGCGCGGTGAACGAGCTGGGGGTGTTCGGCATGACCGATCGCGGCCTGAAGGAGGTCTCCAACCCGTCGGCGATCTTCCTCACCCGCGCCCAGGAAGCGGTGCCCGGCAGCGTGGTGATGGCCACCTGGGAAGGCTCGCGGCCGATGCTGGTGGAGGTGCAGGCGCTGGTGGACACCAGTCATCTGGCCAACCCGCGCCGGGTCACTCTGGGCCTGGACCCGAACCGCCTGGCCATGCTGCTGGCGGTGCTGCACCGCCACGGCGGCATCCCGACCCACGACCAGGACGTGTTTCTCAACGTGGTGGGCGGGGTGAAGGTGCTGGAGACGGCCTCCGACCTGGCGCTGATCGCCGCGATCATGTCGAGCCTGCGCAACCGGCCGCTGGAGCATGACCTGCTGGTGTTCGGCGAAGTGGGCCTGTCTGGCGAGGTGCGCCCCGTGCCTAGCGGGCAGGAGCGCTTGAAGGAGGCGGGCAAGCATGGCTTCAAGCGGGCCATCGTGCCCAAGGGGAACGCCCCGAAGGGAGCGCCCCCCGGCTTGCGGGTCATCGCGGTAACGCGCCTGGAGCAGGCGCTCGACGCGCTGTTCGAGTAGCGCTCAAGCCTCCACGAGGGCGGCCAGGTCGCGCTCCAGCAACGCCTCATCGCCCAGGTTCAGCTCCATCAGTCGACGCAGGTGGGCGATGGAGTCCAGGTCGATGTGCTGGCAGACGAAGCCCAACTGGTCGTCCTGGACCCGGGTGAGGACCACGTCCATGCGCACCAGGGCATCCCGGGACAGGTGGATGACCGCCTGAAAGGGCTGGTCCCCATCGCCGTTCCAGTTCGTCGGGCGGCTCAGCAGCAGGCCCTTCAGGGAAATGTCCTGCAGCTCGGCCTGCCATTGGCGTTCGCCCTGGACCAGTTCGGTCGCGGCGTCGAACGCGACCCGGTGGAAGCGCCGTCGTTCGTGTTCTTTCTGGCTCATCGCTCAAGACTCCTGGGCAGTTTGGATCACTATAGACAAGGGCTAGATTACCCGCTCAAACGCGACGACGACGCCAGGCCAGCAGCAGGCCGCCGGCCACCAGCAGTGCGCCGAGGCCGTAGGCGGTATGGCGTCGGGACGGCGCCAGGGCGGTGATGGCGCTCCAGCGTTCTTCCCATTGACGGGGCTTGGCCCGCTCGAAATCCGGATCTTCACACGTCCTGCCGAAGTTGGCGGCCCACTCCACGAAAGGACCGTTCTCCACATAGCGGCGGTAGATGCGCCGGGCACTGTCCAGATCGCGGTGCTCCAGCCAGCCGCTGGCCTGACACAGCACTGCGGCGAATGCCTGGCTGGTATGTGGCAGCCGGTCGGCGGCGCGTTCGGCCAGGTCCGCGGCCACCCAGCGATAGTGGAAGCGGCGATTGGGATCGGTCAGTGCGTTGTTCTGGCGCTTTGCCTCGTCTTCGCTCAGCCAGCCGTCGGCTGACTGGTGCTCCACCTGGAGTCGGTAGAGGCTGCCTCCGTACACCCTGAAGTCCGGTGACATCTCGTAGCCGAGCAGCTCCATACCGCGCCAGCGCGCCAGGGCCGCGGCTGTGTAGTAAGCCTCGGCCTGGCCGATGTCGGTCCAGCGGCTCTGCGCTTCCTGGCGTGCCCTGGCGTACTGGCGGGCTGTGGTGCGCAACTCTTCGGTGGCGAAGTAGGCCGGTGCTTCGTCGTAGTGCCCTTCGCGCATCAGACGGCGCCCCAACAGTTCCCTCAGCAGGGTGGCGACCGGGCGACGCACGTACTCGTCGTGATCGGTCTGTTCCTGCGGGGTAGGGGCCGGCACCTTGGCATCGACGAAGCCCTTCAGTTCGTTCAGGGTCAGCACCCGCTCGGCGAGGGCGGCGGTGTCCTCCCAGTAGATCGCGCCGCTGCGGTAGAGCATGTCCAGGGCGTCCAGATAGTCGCCGCGCTTAAGCGCGAGCACGGCGCGCTCGCCGTTGACCCGGCAGTGGGGCTTTAGCGTTTCCAGGTAGCCGTCGTTGTCACGTCGGTAGGCCCAGCTTTCATCCTCCGGGAAGGCCTGGGAGGCCTTGGCATAGGCCTGGGTGGCTGTGGCGATGTCTCCGTCGTGCAGGGCTACCTTGGCCCTGATCCACCAGGCGAGGCCCGTGTCGCCGGCCTTCTCCAGCAGACGCCGGGCGGTGTCGTACTGGCCGCTCTGGTAGGCCAGCGTGGCGAGGCGGTCGGCATTGGGCAGTGCCTGTTCGTCCAGCGACAGCAACAGCTGGACGAGGGTTCTTTCGGCTTCGGTCTGGCCGTCGTAGTGCCAGCCGATCCGGCTGAGCAGGCGGATGGTGAGCAACTGCTGCACCTCCGGGACGGCCAGCAGCGGGCGCAGTTGTGCCTCCGGCATTCGGGCCAGTTCGCCGGAGAGAAGCTTGAGGGAGCTGGCGCCGCTGCTGGAGTTCAGCGCTGCCTGGTTGGAATAGAAGCGGATGGCCTGGCCCCAGTCGCCAGCGTCCTTGGCCACGCGGGCCTCTTCTCCGAGGCTGGCGGCGGCCAGTTCCAGCGGGTCGGGGAAGCCGTCCCGGGCCAGTTGGCGGGTCAACTGGAAGGCCTCGCGGGCGGCCTGGGCATGGGCTTGCCGGCGCTGCTCGGCCTCGGCATCGGTCGTCACGTCATCGGAGGCAGGCAAGTTGCGGCTCATTTCCGCCTGCGCGCGTCCCAGGGAGTAGGCAGCCCAGGTGCTGCGGGCCCGGCGTTGCTCGGCGGGCAGGGCGAGCAGGCGGCGGAAGTAGCCGCTGGCCTCTTCTCCGTTCCGGCGGAAGGCCACGGCGCCGGCAATATAGAGACGCTGCTCCTCTGGCAGGTCGCCGGCCTGGGTTTCCACCTCGGCGGGGTCATCCAGGGCGCGCAGTTGCTCGACGCGCTGGGCCATGTCGCGTCCCAGTTCGTCCCGCTCCAACCGTTCCCGCTGGCGGACGTAGTTCTCGTTGTCCGCTTCCCAATAGATCACCAGGGTGGCCTGGCTCACCGGCTTGAGCCCGGCGATGGGCGGGGCCAGGTGGGTGGCCTCGAAGACGAAGTTGTTCTCCGGCATCTCGGCCAGGGTGCGGGCGCGGTTGTCCAGCAGGGTCAGGTTGAAATCAGGCCCGCAGGCCAGGGCCTGGTTGGCCAGCGGCAGGGCCAGGGTGATGGCCAGGACCAGATGGGCTAGGGGCCGATCAGGGGTGTGCATGGAGTCCTCCTTGAGCAGGTGCATGGCAGCGGGCCCAACCCAGCGCGCGGCGTTGGCCCGCTTGCAGGTAGAGGGTAGGGCCGGGCTCGCGTTCCAGGCGCAGGCCGGCGTCCTCCGTGACGAGGCGGTAGCCCGGCAGGGCGTCATGGGCGAAGCAGTCATGGGCGGCCAGTTGCAGGCGAGCAGGCAAGGGTGCCGGGGCATTGCCGAGGTTGGCCAGGGTCAGCTCGTTGAGCTGGGGGTCGTTGTCCGGGCGTCGCACGTCCAGGCGCAGGTCGGCCGCCAGCGCTTCGCCCCGGGCCACCGCTATCAGCGTCGCCAGCGGCCAGGCGCGGCGATCCTCGGGCAGTGGCAGGCGGAACCAGATCAGGCCCGCCAGGTGCGCGGGCGGGGCGCGGCGCAACTGGGTGACCAGCCCGGCGACGCGCTGGGGATTGGCCATCCATTCCTGGCGCGCCCCGGCGATGGGCAGCGGTGCTTCGCTCTCCACCTGAACGCCGTCGTCGGAGCGGATCAAGCCGGCGCCGTAGGCGGGCAGGGCGAGAAGGAAGGGTGTGGGGCTGATGGCATCCCAGCGGCGCGCCCACTCCAGGGCCTGGCGCTCGTCGAACAGGCCCTTATCCGGCGCGCTGACACCGTGCACCTGGAGGACGCTGCCGTCGACCTGGGCGAGCACGTCCGGCAGGCGGGGGCTCGACAGCCAGGCGGGCAGGGCGGTGATGCCGAGCTGCATGCCGGCGGGCAGGCTGGCGCGCAACTCGCCGAGGAAGCGGGCGTAGTCCGCCAGGCGCGCGCTGGCGCAGTCGTGGTCGATCTCCACGGCGACCGGGGCGAGCCCGTTGCGTTGCCAGTCCGCCAGCAGGGCACCGATCTCGTCCCGTGCGCGCCGGCTGTCCAACTGCGGCAACTGGCCGTCCAGGCGCACCACGGCGACCCAGGGGCGGCCGTCCTGGCGCAGCAGGTCGGTGTCGATGCGGGCCCGTGACCAGCCGGCACCCGGGTGGGCCTGGAGGGCCAGTACGCGCAGGGTGGAGAAGGTGGCGTGGCTGGCGCGCAGGGCCTCGGCGTGGGCCGGGGTCCATTGGCGTTGCCAGACGTAGAGCTGCTGATCGAGCGGCGGCGATTGCCCGTCCCGGCAGGCGGCCAGCATCAGCAAGGCTGCGAAGAGTGCCGCGATCCTGCGGCGGATTGGGCCGGTCATGGGCAGTCATCAAGGAAGCGGGCGGGCCTCCTGGCCCGGTCGCGGCGGATTAGACTCCCAATCCCCGGCGCCGGCAAGGGGCGTCCGCCAACCTGTTCACATCCCCTGCAACCGCCCGCCGGATGGTCGGCCGTTCGGTTTGACAGCCGCTTTTCTGTCACCAAAGCTGCATGAGCTATTCACCTTCTGATTACCCTGTGGAGTGCAGCTAATGGACAACCGACTGCTGGTCAAAGGTCTGATTGCGGGATTGCTCTGTGTTGGCAGCGTGGCGGCGCATGCCGATGCTGCCGGCGGCAACGGATGCGGCTGGGGCAACATGCTTTTCGAAGGGCAACGCGGCATGGCCCCCCACTTCCTCGCCACCACCACCAACGGCACCTCGGGCAACGCTACCTTCGGCATGACCTCCGGGACCAACGGGTGCGACACCAGCGTCAAGCTGGGCTACGGCGGCCGCTCGATGCTGGCCATGAACGGCATGCTCGACAACATCGCCGAGGACATGGCCCAGGGCCAGGGCGAGGCGCTGGATGCCTACGCCACCCTGCTGGGCGTGGAGAAGGCCGACCGTGCCCACTTCGCCAAGATCACCCAGGAGAACTTCGCGCGGATCTTCTCCGCCCCCGACGTGACCGGCGAGCAGGTGCTGGCCAATACCCTCGACGTGATGAGCCGCGACCAGCAGCTGGCGCGCTACGCCAAGCAACCGGCCTGATCGGCAGGTGCGACGAAGAAGCCGGGCGATGCCCGGCTTTTTCATGCCTGGGTGTTTGGTGTTTTCACCCTGGGGGCTTCAGCTCGCCGCCGTTCGGCTGTCTCGGCTGGGGGCATCCTCAGACCCTTCCTGCGATTTTCTGCATAAGGAGGGAAATACACCGAAGGCGAATTCCGGCGAGGTTGTCGGAAGGCTCTAGACCAATGTCTAGACCTCAAATCAGGGAGACGGGGCTAAGCTTGCGCGGCAGCTTGTCTGTCCATCCATTGGGAGTCTCCTATGAACAATAACAACAGCGTCGCGCGCCACCTGCCCTGGGCAGTGCTGGCCGTTATCGGCGCCAGTGCCTTGGGCGTGGTCGCGCTGCGCCGCGGCGAGGCCATTAACGCCTTGTGGATCGTGGTGGCAGCCGTGGCGCTCTACCTGATCGCGTACCGCTACTACAGCCTGTTCATCGCCAGCAAGGTGATGCAGCTCGATCCGACCCGCGCCACTCCGGCGCTGATCAACAACGACGGCCTGGACTACGTCCCGACCAACAAGCACATCCTTTTCGGCCACCACTTTGCCGCCATCGCCGGCGCCGGCCCCCTGGTGGGCCCGGTGCTCGCCGCGCAGATGGGCTACCTGCCCGGCACGCTCTGGCTGATCGCCGGCGTGGTGCTGGCCGGAGCGGTGCAGGACTTCATGGTTCTGTTCATCTCCACCCGCCGCAACGGCCGCTCCCTGGGCGAGCTGGTGCGCGAGGAGATGGGCCAGGTGCCCGGCACCATCGCGCTGTTCGGCGCCTTCCTGATCATGATCATCATCCTCGCGGTGCTCTCGCTGATCGTGGTGAAGGCCCTGGCCGAGAGCCCCTGGGGCATGTTCACGGTGATGGCGACCATCCCCATCGCGGTGTTCATGGGCGTGTACATGCGCTACATCCGCCCGGGCCGCATCGGTGAGATCTCGCTGATCGGCGTGGTGTTGCTGCTGGCTTCAATCTGGCTGGGCGGCCAGGTCGCCGCGGACCCGGTCTGGGGGCCGGCGTTCACCTTCACCGGCGTGCAGATCACCTGGATGCTGATCGGTTATGGCTTCGTCGCCGCCGTGCTGCCGGTGTGGCTGATCCTCGCTCCGCGTGACTACCTGTCCACCTTCCTCAAGATCGGCACCATCATCGCCCTGGCCATCGGCATCCTGGTGACCATGCCGATGCTGAAGATGCCGGCCCTGACCCAGTTCATCGACGGCACCGGCCCGGTGTGGAAAGGCAATCTGTTCCCCTTCCTGTTCATCACCATCGCCTGTGGTGCGGTGTCCGGCTTCCACGCCCTGATCAGCTCCGGCACCACGCCCAAGCTGCTGGCCAGCGAGACCCATGCCCGCTACATCGGATACGGCGGCATGCTGATGGAGTCCTTCGTCGCCATCATGGCCATGGTCGCCGCCTCGGTGATCGAGCCGGGCGTGTACTTCGCCATGAACAGCCCGCCGGCCGTGGTCGGCACCGACGTCGCCGCCGTGGCAGCCACCGTCAGCAGTTGGGGCTTCACCATCACCCCCGAGCAGTTGGAAGCCACCGCCCGTGACATCGGCGAGCACACCATCCTGGCCCGTGCCGGTGGTGCGCCGACCCTGGCCGTCGGCATCGCGCAGATCCTCCACCAGGTGCTGCCGGGCGAGAACACCATGGCGTTCTGGTACCACTTCGCGATCCTCTTCGAAGCGCTGTTCATCCTCACCGCCGTGGACGCCGGCACCCGTGCCGGGCGCTTCATGCTGCAGGACCTGCTGGGCAACTTCGTCCCGGCGCTGAAGAAGACCGACTCCTGGTTCGCCAACGTGCTCGCCACCGCCGGTTGCGTGGCCCTCTGGGGCTGGCTGCTGTACCAGGGTGTGATCGACCCGCTGGGCGGCATCAACACCCTGTGGCCGCTGTTCGGCATCTCCAACCAGATGCTCGCCGGCATCGCCCTGATGCTGGGTTGCGTGGTGCTGATCAAGATGAAGCGCCAGCGCTACGTGTGGGTGACGCTGATCCCGGCCACCTGGCTGCTGATCTGCACCACCACCGCCGGCCTGATCAAGCTGCTGGACCCGAACCCCGCCGTGGGCTTCCTGGCCCTGGCCAAGAAGTACAGCGACGCAGCCGACGCCGGCCAGGTGCTGGCACCGGCCAAGGACATGGCGCAGATGCAGCACGTCATCTTCAACGCCTACACCAACGCCACCCTGACCGTGCTGTTCCTCTTTGTGGTGCTCAGCGTGCTGTTCTACGCCTTCAAGGTCGGCCGTGCCGCCTGGAGCAAGCCCGAGCGCAGCGACAAGGAAACGCCGTTCCAGCCGATCCCGGACGCCTGAGGAGTGAACGCACATGTTCAATGACCTGAGCCGCATGGGTAAGTACCTCGGGCAGGCCGCCCGGATGCTGGTGGGCATGCCCGACTACGACACCTACGTCGAGCACATGCGGGGCAAGCACCCGGACCAGCCGGTGATGAGTTACGAGGCGTTCTTCCGGGAGCGCCAGGAAGCGCGTTATGGAGGCGGCAAAGGGCGGCCCATCCGCTGCTGCTGAAACCTGCCCCGCCAGGCTGCTGCGCTTGGCGAGGCAGATCGAGGTACAACCGCGCCACGCTTAGCCGTGGCGCGTGTTTTTGGAGATCACGATGTACCCAACACCCATCCCCGTCACCGTACTCACCGGCTTTCTCGGTGCCGGCAAGACCACGCTCCTGAAGCACATCCTCAAGGCCGAGCACGGCCTGAAGATCGCGGTGATCGAGAACGAATTCAGCGAGACGCCCATCGATGGCCAACTGCTGGGCGACGAGCCCGTGCAGGTCATGACCCTGGCCAACGGCTGCGTCTGCTGCTCCATCCACGTCGAGCTGGAAAAGGCACTGTTCCTCCTGCTGGAGTGCCTGGATGCCGGCGAACTGACCTTCGACCGCCTGGTGATCGAGTGCACCGGCCTGGCCGACCCGGCGCCCGTGGCGCAGACCTTCTTCGCCGATGAAGCCCTCTGCGAGCGCTACGTGCTGGACGGCATCATCACCCTGGTGGACGCCGTCAATGCCGAGCGCCACCTGGCCGAGTCCATCGCCCAGGCCCAGGTGGGGTTCGCCGACCGCATTCTGGTGAGCAAGCGCGACCTGGTGGACGAGGCGCACTTCGAGGCCCTCAACCAGCGCCTTTCGCGGATCAACCGCCGGGCGCCGGTGCGTGTCGTCGATCACGGCCGCATCGACCTGGCCGAGCTGCTGGACGTGCGCGGCTTCAACCTCAACGCCGACATCGGCCCCGTGCTGACCTTGCGCCCCGTGCGCCCGGCCGCCACCCCGGACCGCATCGGCACCCTGGTACTCAAGAGCGACAAGCCGCTGGACATGGAGCGCCTCAGCGCCTTCATGGAGGGCCTGCTGGAGCGCCACGGCAACGCCCTGCTGCGCTACAAGGGCGTGCTCGCGGTGGCCGGCGAAGCCCGTCGCCTGGTGTTCCAGGGCGTACTGCGCCTGTACGGCTTTGACTGGGACCGCGAATGGGAGGCGGACGAGCCACGTGAAAGCGTGATGGTCTTCATTGGCGACAACCTCCCGGAAGACGAGATCCGCGCCGGATTCGAAGCCGCGGCCCGCTGAGCGTCATCGGTGATTGGAGTGCCGCTTGAGCGTCAATGGAATCACTCGCATTGATTCTTTTCCTCTTTCGGCGTGCTCCCCATGACCGATGCCGCAGCGGCACCCGGCGACAACCCTTGGTTCGCTCTACCCTGAGCGCCAGCAACTGGCTCGGAGGCTGGCTGCGGCACCGCCTGGGATGCCGCTGACCCGAATCCACAGGCATTTCGTGCCCGTGGGGGCGAGCTCATTCGCCAAGCACTGCGCAGCGGCTCTGAAGTGTGTGCTGCAGGCACAAAAAAGCCCGGCAGGTGCCGGGCTCTTTCATTCGCCGCTCAGGCACTCAGTTGCCGTAAACCGGGAACTTGGCGCAGATGGCCTTGACCTGCTCGCGCACGCGGTCGACCACGGACTCGTCGCCCATGTTCTCCAGAATGTCGCAGATCCAGCCGGCCAGTTCGCGGCACTCGGCCTCCTTGAAACCACGGGTGGTCACGGCGGGGGTGCCGATGCGCAGGCCGGAGGTGACGAAGGGAGAGCGCGGGTCGTTCGGCACGCTGTTCTTGTTCACGGTGATGAAGGCGCGACCCAGGGCGGCGTCGGCATCCTTACCGGTGATGTCCTGCTTGATCAGGGACAGCAGGAACAGGTGGTTCTGGGTGCCACCGGAGACCACGTCGAAGCCGCGTTCGATGAACACGCTAGCCATGGTCTGGGCGTTCTTCAGAACCTGCTGCTGATAGGCCTTGAACTCGGGCTGCAGGGCTTCCTTGAAGCACACGGCCTTGGCGGCGATCACGTGTTCCAGCGGGCCACCCTGGGCGCCGGGGAACACGGCGGAGTTCAGCTTCTTCTCGATCTCTTCGTTCTTGCGCGCGAGGATCAGGCCGCCGCGCGGGCCGCGCAGGGTCTTGTGGGTGGTGGTGGTGACCACGTCGGCGAACGGCACCGGGTTCGGGTACACACCGGCGGCGACCAGGCCGGCCACGTGGGCCATGTCGACGAACAGGTAGGCACCGACCTTGTCGGCGATGGCGCGGAAGCGGGCGAAGTCCAGCACCTGGGAGTAGGCGGAGAAGCCGGCGACGATCATCTTCGGCTTGTGCTCGACGGCCAGGCGCTCGACTTCGTCGTAGTCGATCAGGCCGGCGTCGGTGATGCCGTACTGCACGGCGTTGTACAGCTTGCCGGAGGAGGATACGGAGGCGCCGTGGGTCAGGTGGCCGCCGTGGGCCAGGCTCATGCCGAGGATGGTGTCGCCGGCCGACAGCAGGGCCAGGTAGACCGCGGCGTTGGCCTGGGAACCGGCGTGGGGCTGGACGTTGGCGTAATCGGCGCCGAACAGCTCCTTGGCGCGATCAATCGCAAGCTGCTCGACCACGTCGACGTACTCGCAGCCGCCGTAGTAGCGCTTGCCCGGGTAACCCTCGGCGTACTTGTTGGTCAGCACGCTACCCTGGGCTTCCATCACCGCCGGGCTGGTGTAGTTCTCCGAGGCGATGAGTTCGATGTGCTCTTCCTGGCGCTGGGCTTCCTGCTCCATCGCGGCGAAGAGTTCGGCATCGTAGCGGGCGAGGGTCAAATCACGGCTGAACATGGCGGTCCTCTCAGGGATCGGTACGTGGAAAGGCGCGCATTCTAACTCATAGGTCGCTGGCTGACACATGAAGGTCGGTCATGCGACAGACAAGTGGCGCTCACGCGGATTCCTCTTCTGCGCCGCGCGGCTCGGCGAGCTTTTCCTGCGGGGCTTAGCTGAGCATGAACAGCGCGGCGCCGCCGAACTGGGCTTCCAACTGGTCGGCGGGCATCGGGCGGCCGAAGAGGAAGCCCTGCACTTCGTCGCAGCCGTGCTCGCGGAGGAAGTCGAGCTGGGCGTGGGTCTCGACCCCTTCGGCGATCACCGCCAGGTTGAGGCTGTGGGACATGGCGATGATGGCGCGGGCGATCTGCGCGTCGCGCTCGCCGTCGGGAAGGCCGTCGACGAAGCTGCGATCGATCTTCAGCACGTCGATGGGGAAGCGCTTGAGGTAGTTGAGCGAGGAGTAGCCGGTGCCGAAGTCGTCCACGGCGATGCACAGGCCGAGGCGCTTGAGGTTGGCGAGGATTTCCATGGCCTCGGCCACGTCGCGCATGAGGATGCTCTCGGTCAGCTCCAGCTCCAGGCAGGCGGGCGGCAGGCCGCTCTCGGCAAGGATGCCGGAGATGCGCTCGACCAGTTGCCCGTCGGCGAACTGACGGGCGGAGATGTTCACCGAGACCTTAGGCAGGCGCATCCTGCTTTGGTGCCACACGCGCAGTTGGCGGCAGGCCTCGCGCAGGACCCAGTCGCCGACCTCCACCACCAGGCCCAGTTCTTCCAGCACCGGGATGAACTCGCCGGGCGGGACCAGGCCGCGCTCGGGGTGGCGCCAGCGCAGCAGGGCCTCGACGCCGGTCAGGCGCTTGCCGTCGCCGGAGAACTGCGGCTGGTAGTAGAGGACGAACTCGTGCTGTTCCAGGGCGTGGCGCAGGTCGCTCTCCAGCTCCAGGCGCTCCAGGGCGCGGGCGTTCATCTCGGCCTGGTAGAACTGGAAGTTGTTCTTGCCGCGTTCCTTGGCGTGGTACATGGCGGTGTCGGCGTTCTTCATCAACTGGCTCGGCTCGTGGCCGTCCTGCGGGCCGAGGGCGATGCCGATGCTGGCGGTGACGAAGAATTCGCGGCCCTCCAGCACGAAGGGTCGGGCCAGGCGCGAGAGGATCTGCTCGGCTACGGTGATGGCGCGGTTCAGCGCGGTCTCGCGCCCGGCGCAGGGCGACAGCAGCAGGGTGAACTCGTCGCCGCCCATGCGGGCGACGGTGTCGTCCTCGCTGACGCAGCCGGCCAGGCGCACGGCGACGTCCTTGAGCATGCAGTCGCCGGCGGCGTGGCCGAGGGAGTCGTTGATCGGCTTGAAACGGTCGAGGTCAAGGAACATCAGCACTACCCATTCCTCGCGGCGCTCGGCGTGCTGGAGGGCGGTGTACAGGCGCTCCTGGAACAGGGTGCGGTTGGGCAGCTGGGTGAGTGCGTCGTAGTAGGCGAGGCGGTGGATGCGCTGCTCGCTGGCCTTGCGCTCGCTGATGTCGCTGAAGAAGCACACGTAGCTGACCAGGTCGCCTTCCTCGTCGTGTACGGCGGTGATACCGACCCAGGCAGGGTAGTGGTCGCCGACGCGGCGCTTGAGCCAGATCTCGCCCTCCCAACTGCCGTGCTGGTTGAGCTGGCGCAGGATGTAGTCGAGCTGGGTGGCCTGCTGGCGGTCGGCGGTGAGCAGCGAGGGCAACTGGTCGAGCATTTCGGCGGACTGATAGCCGGTGATGCGGGTGAAGGCTTCGTTGACCTGGACGATGTAGCCGGCCGGGTCGGTGACCAGGATGGCCGAGGTGGAGTGCTCGAACACCGTGGCGGCCATGCGCAGATCTTTTTCGGCACGGCGCTGCTGGCTGATGTCGCGGCCGACACCGAGCATGCCTTCGAAGCGGCCGTGCTCGTCCCACATGAGCATGATGCGCAGCTCCACCGGGATCTTGCGGCCATCGGCGCGCAGGCAGTCGAACAGGAACAGTTGTGGTGGCAACTGGCTGCGCAGTTCCGCCAGGCGCTGGGGATCGCCCAGGGCGTGGTCGACCTTGTCCAGCAGGATGAACAGCGAGGCCAACTGACGCGGGTTGGCCACGGTGCCGTTGAAACCATGGTCGATCACCCATTCCGGGCTCAGGCCCAGTACCGGTTGCACCGAGGGGCTGACGTAGTTGAGCTTCAGCTCGCGGTCGCTGGTGAAGATGACGTCGCTGATGCTCTCGGCCAGCAAGCGGTAGCGCCGCTCGCTGTCGCGCATCTGCTCGCTGGCCTCGATCTGCTCGGTGATGTCCTTGGCCACGCCGATCAGTCGGCTGACCCGGCCCTGATCGTCGCGGGTCAGGGCCTGCTCGCGGATGTCGAACCAGTGCCAGCTGCCGTCGCGGTGACGCCAGCGCAGCAGGCATTGCAGCAACTGCCCGTCGCTGACCACCTGCTGCAGGCTGCGCATGCGGGCGTACTGTTCCTGGTCGTCCGGGTGGAGGATCTGCTCCCAGAAGTGCTCGCCCATCTCGCGCAGTTCGCGCGGGCTGTAGCCGAGCTGCTGGCCGAGGCGGTTGTTGCTGAGCATCACCCGGCGCGCGCCGATGTCGTGAACGTAGAGGGTGTCGGGCACCGCCAGCACCACATCGGACCAGAAGCGCTCGCGCTCGATCAGCGACAGCTCCATGCGTTTGCGGCTGGTGATGTCGCTCATGCTGAGGGTGACGGCGTGCAGGTCCTGGATCATCTCGGGCATGCGCAGTACCACCCAGAGGTGCCGTTCCACGCCCTGGGGCGTGACGATGCGGGCTTCCAGCTCCAACTGCTGCTGGGTGCCGAGCACGGCGGCGATGAGCTGCATGCGCATGCCGCCGGGGCGCAGCGGGCGGTCGCCGATGATCAGTTGCCACGCCTGGTCGGCGTTGCGCACGCCCAGCAGGCGCAGGGCGAACTGGTTGACCTCGGTGACCCGCAGGCGCTGTTGCAGTGACAGATGCCGCTCGGGGTGGTCCTGCAGCCACTGTTCCAGGGCCTGGGCGTCGCGGATGCCGTTGTGCAGCAGGTGCTCGCGCAGGCTGGCGAGGTCGAGCACGCAGAGGGCGACGCCGGTGCCTTCGAAGATTTCCTGGTAGCGCCGGCGGGTCTCCTGCAGCACCCGCAGGGCCTGCTGTTCCTCGGTGACGTCACGCAGGACCCAGACGTAGCCGATGAGCTTGGCGCCGTCGTTGAGGTCGCTGCGGGTCACGGTGAACAGGCGTTGTACGGTGCCGACGCTGACCTGCACCAGGTCGGGGCCGAGGTCCTGGCTGTACTGGACGGTGTGCAGCAACAACGGGTCTAGGTTGGGCAGCAGGGCCAGCAGGTGGACCTGCTGGGCGTCCTCGCTGCTGAGGCCGAACATGGCTTCGGCCTGGGCGTTGAGGTAGCAGACCAGGCCGTCGGTCCAGGTCACCACCACGCGCTCTTCGATCGCCCCGAGGGCGCTGGCCGCCTGGCGCAGGGAGCGCCGCGAGGCGTCGTTGAGGGCTTGCAGGCTGCGCTGCTCGCGCTGCAGGACGAACAGCGCCAGCAGGGCCATGGCGGCGCAGACGGAGAACAGGGCGAGCTTGCCGATCAGGCCGGGCAGCCTGGTCGCTCGGGCCTGGCGCTCGTCGTACAGGGCGCGCAGTTGCCAGTCGCTGTTGGCCAGGGGCAGTTGGGCAAGGGTCTGGGCCTGCTCTTCGGCGGTCAGGGGCACGCCGGTGGCTTTGCTCTGGTCCGCTTCGGTGCCGCCGTGAATCAGCACGCGCTGGTTGAGGCGGTCCTCCAGCAGCCAGCCGCAGCTCAGGCCGCGCTCCCGTAGCCAGTCTTGCAGTACGGAGGCGTCGAGGCGCAGTGCCCAGCTACGCCCCTGGCCGTCGTGGAGCAACAGGTAGACCAGGCCGCCGGCCTCGGGGGTGAAGGCGAAATGGTAGGGCTGGCCGGCGCTGCGATGGGCCAGGGCGGCAATGTAGAGGCTGTCGTCGCTGCCGGGGGCACTGTCGTCGAGCACGCCGCCCCGGGGCGAGACCCGGACGATGCTGTGCATCTGCGGGTAGAGCACATGGAGGCTGTCGAGCAGGGCTGGCTCGCTGATCTCGCGGCCGCTGTACTGCAGCAGGGCAAGGCCGGCCTCGGCTTGCTGCTCCATGGTGCCCTCCAGTTGCCGTGCGAGCTGCTCGGTGAGGGTGCGGTCATGCTGGCGCTGGTCGGTCTGCAGGCGGTGGTACTCCTGCAGCAGTTGCCAGAACAGCAGCCCGATCATGACCATCACCAGTACCACGAGCAGGCCCTTGACCGAGCGCTGCAGAGCGGGGCCCTGGGGCTCTCCGGGCGCGCGGTGGGTGAGGGCGGGCGAGGTGTCGGGCACGGCGCAATCCTGATCCATCGGCGCGAAGGCCGAACGGGCTGGTCGGGGTTGTCTGGGGAAAGCCGGCTAGCATGCCTGGGGTTGCGGCAAAGTGCCAGCACAGCCGACGAGCGTCCGGCGGGCCGGAATCACCGGCGCGCCGCAGCAGGAAAACGCCCGCAGCCGGTGCGCGAGCAGGGACCCCGATCAGCCCTCTTCGGCGCTCGCTACCGTCGCTTGGGGGGTGGAGGCGGTGGAGGTGACGGTTGTTCCCGGGGTGGGGTGTCGGCGTTCCGGCCATATCTGCGCTGGCGCCAGCTCCAGGAGCGCGGCGATGGCGCGCTCGACCCGGGGATAGGGCAGGCGCTTGGCATTCTTCACCGCCGCACTGGAGACACCGAGTTGGCGGGCCACCTCCGCCAGGCTGTGGCCTCGTGTGCGCAGTTGGTACTTGACCCACTCCCAACGCTCGTCTTCGTCCTGGGGGATATCGAGGGGGAGCGAGGCAGGGTGCGGCGGTTGATCAAGGTAGGCCAGCAGGTGCCGGTGCAGGGCGGGTTGGGCTGTGCGTAATGGCCGCTCGAGGGCGGCGCGGGGGAAGTGCAGGCGGTTGTGCAGGCGTTCGAAGGCAATGGGGCAGGCGAAGGCCTGCCGGTGGAACCGTTCGTCGTTCGGCGCGGGGTGGGCCAGCTCAAGCCGCAAGGCCTGGGTGGATGGTTCGGTCAGCGGGGCCAGGGCATTGGCCAGCAGGGCCAGGATGAGTTCGTCGAACTGCCGGGTGTGGGGAGGGGCCCCGGGCAGCAGGCGGAATTCCACTTGCAGGCCATGGGTGCCGAGTCTCAACTCCAGCCGGGCGGGGGTCACCAGCCAGGCCAGGTGGCGCTGGGCGCACCTCAGTGCTTCGCCGAAGGTGCAGGCGCTCTGCACGGCCTGGCCGTAGAGACCGAGCGCGCCCAGGTCCAGCCGGGTGCCCTGGTACAGGCCGATATGGGGGAGGGGGCCCTCGTCGGCGTGCTCCAGGAGGTTGAGAAAGTCGTCCAGGGGCCAGGACGTGCCCGGCAGCAGGGCGTCTGGACCGTGGCCCAAGGCCTTGGCGAGGGGGGGGAGCAGGTGGCGGCAGCCCAGCAGCAGGCTGGCAGAGATCACCCGCCCCTCTGTGGTGTCAGTCATCGGGAGGGTCAGTAGTAAATGAGTGTGAACACTAACGCGCCGTTGGCGATACCAGCGTTGAACGGTTCGTTCAGCCTTAGATAACGCGCACGGTAGGGAAAGGCGTACGACTGCCCTGGGGAGTCGGTCAGTGCCAGCACGCCCCGTACCACGCGGTTATCCAGGGGGGCCGGCCCCGTTTGCCCCTCGAAGCGCTGGTGCACCTCGATGGCCACGCCCTGGGCGCTGTCGGGGTCAGGGCTCAGGCGCATCAGACCACGGGCGGCGTCCACGGCGCCGTCGCTGGGGCGCAGGGCGATGCCGATGTCGTTCTGCTGCCAGCCGGCCTGTCCGTCGAAGAGCCGGCGGGTTCCGTGGAACGGTGGGCAGTTGACCAGTCGCACGGCGAAGTCGACCCAGGGTGTGGCATCGCCCGGCTGGGCCAGCAATGCCGCAGAGAAGGTGCCGAGGACGACGTCGACATCGGTGGCCATGCAGGTGCTGCTGACCAGGTTGAGGCTGCCGCTCAGCTCGGTTCGCCCTATTTCGCCAGTGCCGCAGTGGAGTGACAGTGCAGGCAATTGGTCACCCGCCAGTGCGCCGGGTTGCAGGGTGGGTTCGGTCTTCACCAGTTGCAGCACCACGGCCGCACCCTGGGCAGTCGACAGGGCGGCGCCGCCTGGTGCGCTGTAGCGCACGCCGACGCCTGGCAGGCCGGTCTGGTAGACCGGCGCCTCGGCTGACTGGGCGTCTTGCCAGAGGGACTGTGCCGGGCGAGGGATGAGTTCGAGTGACAGGGGCTGATCGGCATCGTCGCCGCTGGTGACCTGGGGGGCCGGCAGCCACTGTTCATACAGCACGCTGCCGATGGGGGCGGAGGCCGGCAGGCTGATGGCGGGTGCTCCGAACGGAACCTGGCGACTGCTCGCCGTCATCGCCTGGCAATCAGCCTGGGCGTGGAGCGCTAGCAGACTGGTGAAAAGAGGGGGCAGCCAGGCGGCCAGGCGTATGAAGTGTAGGGTCGGCATGGTCGGCTCCTGATCAGGGGTGGCAGATGAGGTCACGGGGCGGCTCATTGGCATCGGGCAGCGGATGGGGAACTTGGAAGCGGCACTGCTGTTCGGTAGCTTTGCCCCAGGTGGCCATGAGTGTTTCGGGTTGGTTCTCCAGGCGCAGGTAGATGAGGCCACCCTGGCCGACCACGCCCAGTGCACGGCCCTGGTCGTCCTGCAGGCTTGCGCTGAAAGGAAGTGGTGTGTTGTCCGGCAAAACGCCACGGGCCAGCAGGACGCTGCCGGAACGCGTGGGGTACTTCACCATCAGCACGGCGCCGCTGCGGGGGGCTGCGCGCTGCTCGGTCTCGTCGAACTCGACGGTGTCGGCAGAGCCGGCCGGGTCGAGGATCAATTCGTTCATCTGATAGGGCTGGAGCCCGGCCACGACCGCGTGACCTTGACTGTCGAGCACCAGGCCGGGCTGCCTGGCAACCCGGGCCCCCGCGCCGCCCGGTGCGACCAGCACGGCGAATGTATCGCCCTGCATGGGGGTCAGGGTGACGCCCTCCGGGTGGGCGACCAGGCTGCCGTTGAGACCGAGCGTGGTGTTCCGGTAGCCGTTGCCCTGGGTCATGGCCCCGCTCATCAGTGCGCGTGACGACTGGTAGGTACCGCCGAGGCTGGTGGAGCTGGAGCTCTCGCTGCTTCGGGCCCGGGAGAGCGAGTACGAGAGCTGGCGCGCGCTGCCTGCACGGCCTCGCAAGGCCAAGCGTTCGTCATAGGAACCGTCGTGTTGGCGGGAGAAGGTGCTGGACAGGCTTTCGATACCGCCAAAGCGTGCGTCCAGTGGAATGCTGAGCGTCAGTCGCGCCTGGCCGTCGGGTTGTCCTCGGGCGTCCCGGACGCGGGTGAGGTCCAGGCCCAGGCTGACTCGATCAAAGCGATGGGCGTAGCCAATCTGGTACTGCCGCGCCCAACGCGGGTTCCCCCAGTCACGCTGGAGTATCACGCTGGTGTTGAGCTGCCCGGCCGCGCCGACATTGAGCGTAAGGTTCGCGCTTGCTCGGTCGCGCAGTCCGGCCATCGTCGCGTCGGCTTGCACGGGGCGCGGCGAATCCTGGCGGTGTGCTGCGCGGTTGAGGGACTGGTAACCCGGTGATGGGGCATGGCGCACCTCCATGGCGAGGCTTGGCCCGTCCGCGGGCCAGCTGCGTGCATAGGCCAGGCCTAGGCTGCTGCCCTGCTCGCGCTGGCCGTGAATCCGCGCCTGGCTGCGGGTGAGGTCGGCCGCGAGGGCGCCCAGTCTGGTATTGAGCGCTGCGCCAATCATCAGGGCGGTGTAGCCGGGGCTGGCCTGGCCTCCGAGGTAGGCAGTGGTGCGGTTGTCCAGGCCACGTCTGAATAGCCCATCCAGCATCATGGGCTGGCGCTTGAGCGACGGGGCGCGCAGGCGTCCGGCCGCCAGGCTGAAGCGCACCTGGCCCGGCCGCAGCAGTTCCACTGCCGGGCTGTAGGGCAGCGAGATGCGCTGCTCGCTGCCATCGGCTTCCAGGACCCGTACTTCGAGGTCCCCCCCTCGTCCGGGGGGGACGAGGTCATCCAGTTCGAAAGGCCCGGGGGCGACGTTGATCTCCTTCAGCAGGGTGTCGCCCTGCCAGACCTGGACACGTGCCTGGGTTCGGGCGACCCCTCGGAAGACCGGTGCGAAGTTGCGCTGGGAGTAAGGCAGCATGCGGGCGTCGCTATAGAGGCGAACGCCGCTCAGGGGCACGCTCGGGAGCAGTTGCCCGCTGCTGTTGACCTCGCCGATTTCCAACTGGCTGCTCCAGTCGTCCAGATCACGCTGCAGGTAGGTGGCTGCGTTGTGGTAGGTGGATGGGACGCCGCTCTGCCAGGCCTGGCTGCCCTGGTGGCGGAGTCGCCAGCGGCCCAGGTTGAGCCCGCCATCCAGGCTGAGGAAGAGGTTGTCGGTGGTGCCGCTCTCCTGTTCCTGGCGACTGGCATTGAGGTTGTAGCCGAGCGCGAGGGCCGTTACGCCTTCGTCCCACAGGCTGCGGTCCACATAGTCATTAGCATTGCGACGCAAGGCGAACTGGGGGATTTGCAGGTTCAGCACCAGTTCCGCCATGTCGAAGCGGGCTTGCCCGGCGTCCACTTGGTCTTCCAGGCGGCCGCAGGTCGCAGGGGCGATCGTGTGCAGGCGTGCTGCATCGACGCCAATGAGGACGAGCATGTCTGGCTGCAGGCAGGGAAAAGGGCCTCGGTCGTCGGTCACGACCTCGATCTCGCGGCGCAGAGCGATCCGTTCGTTCACGCGGATATCCACCGGGTAGCGGCCCGGCACCACCGGGTACTCGTCCTCGAACTGGCTGAGGTCGAAGTCTCGCGCTTCAGGGGGCAGGAAGGCGTCGTCGAAGACGATGGGGTCGTCGGCAAGGCAATACCTATCCAGAACCAGACACCCTCCAAGTGCCAACAGCACGAGCAGCAGGCAGCGGCAATGCCGCTGCAAAATGGGGTGCATCGAGGGTCAGGGGGTCAGGGGGTCAGGAGGGCGTCATGATCAGCGCTGGCACCGAAGTCGTTGATGATCCGGAATTCGACGGGCGCTTTACCGGAGGCTTGGTGTAGCCCCTTGAGCGGCAGCCGCAGGGTTTCCTTGGGGGCGACCATGGCGGAGCCGTTGTCCAGCGGAATGTTCTGACCGTCGAGGCGAATGCCGACAAAGGTGATATGGAACGGACCCGGGTTGCTGCAGACCAGCTCGCCATCCCGAACCATCCACTGCAGGGTACCTATGCCGGATTCCAGGCTGCCCAGCCCCTTGGGGCGGTAGAACAGTTTGAGTCGGCTGGAAAAGGCCACCTGCAGCTTGTTGCTGGCGCTTCCGGCTGCCGGTTTGGGGGGCAGTTCGAGCACGTTAAGCCAGAACAGCGATTCGCGGTCCTGCGGCAGGCCCTGTTCAAGCAGGCGGATGCGCAGGCTCTGGCCTTTACCCGGATTGACCCGGGACACCGGGGGGGTCAGCAGGAAGGGGCTACGGGCCGTTGCTACGCTTTCGATGTTCGGGCTCTGGTCGATCCAGGCTTGCGCCAGTGCTGGCAGTTCCCCGTTATTGGTCATTTGAACGGTGATCTCCCGTTCTTCGCCGGGGTAGATCACCCGGGTACCGGTAATGACGATGCCCCCTTGGGCGAAGGCGGGGGCGAGCATGGCAAGCATGCACAGCCAGGTGCGGATAGGGTTCATGGTGACTCTGTGACTGGAAATGAAGGGGGGGGAAGGCAGGCATTGCACCTGCCCTCCAGGGTGTTACGGGTAGCTGATGACGTAGGTCGCGGTGGACTCGACGGCACCCGGGGTTACAGCAGCCTTGGCGTAGTAGCGCACCTTGTAGACGGCACTGCCCTGGCCGGCGGTCAGGGTGAGGCCGGTGCTAGTCCCACCAATCAGGTCGAGGGGGTTGCCATTGTTGTCAGTCAGTTCCAGAAGCGCGTTGTCGGCCGGGTCGGTCGCGGCGATGTTGCGCAGGTAGTTCCCGTCCGAGTTGGAGGAGTAGAACACTACCTGGGCCTGGCCGGAGTTGGTCAGGCAGTCTTTCACGCTGATGGTGAAGGGGGTATCGCCGGTGGTGTTGCCCGGAAGTTGCAGGAGAGATGCGTTGGCCTCAGGCAGCGTGACGTTGGCAATGGCAGGGCTCACCACGCCGTTGACGGCGACGGTGCAAGTCTTCTCGACGATCTTGCCGTTGAAACGGATTTCCCCGGTGTCAGGGCCCGCGTTTGCAGCGAAGGCGGTGAGGCTGGCAGTGGAGAGTGCGACAACGGCGGCGGAGGCCATCAATTTCCTGATCATGTTGCGTTCCTTGATTAAGTAAGTGTGGATGTCTGCGCCGTGTACTCCCGGGGCATGGGCAGACCGGCAGCATGTTAGAAAGAGCGGCCTGTGGGACGCTTGCCAGCGTTCTGTAAGGAGGGGAAGTGGTGTTCCGGGAATTCGGCTATCACCTTGGACATAGTGACGATGCTGAGCTACAGGGGGGAGGGGGCGTTGAGGGAGGGCGTGCGGCGTTTGCACAACCCCAGGGGAGCTAATAAGCTGACGCACTTTCCCATCCATTCCGTCTGCGGCCAATGCCTTGCCACGCAAGCCATTGGCCCGATTCCACACGTTCAGCGAGGTCAAACAGTTTGGCTCAGTACGTCTACACCATGCATCGGGTCAGCAAGGTCGTGCCCCCGAAGCGTGAAATCCTCAAGGACATCTCGCTGTCCTTCTTCCCCGGCGCCAAGATCGGCGTGCTCGGCCTGAACGGCGCGGGTAAATCCACCCTGCTGCGCATCATGGCCGGCGTCGACACCGAGATCGACGGCGAAGCCCGCCCGATGCCGGGCATCAAGGTCGGCTACCTGCCCCAGGAACCGCAGCTCGATGCCAGCAAGACGGTCCGCGAGATCGTCGAAGAGGCGGTCGGCGAGATCAAGCAGGCCCAGGCCCGCCTGGACGAGGTCTATGCCGCCTATGCCGAGCCGGACGCCGACTTCGACGCCCTGGCCGCCGAGCAGGCCAAGTTGGAGGCCATCCTCCAGGCCGCCGACGGCCATAACCTGGAGCGCCAACTGGAGGTCGCTGCCGACGCCCTGCGTTTGCCGCCGTGGGACGCGAAGATCGAGCACCTGTCCGGTGGCGAGAAGCGCCGCGTGGCGCTGTGCCGCCTGCTGCTGTCAGCCCCCGACATGCTGCTGCTCGACGAACCCACCAACCACCTGGACGCTGACTCCGTCGCCTGGCTGGAACACTTCCTCCACGACTTCCCCGGCACCGTGGTGGCCATCACCCACGACCGTTACTTCCTCGACAATGTCGCCGGCTGGATCCTCGAACTGGACCGTGGCCACGGCATCCCCTTCGAGGGCAACTACTCCGGCTGGCTGGAATCCAAGGCCAACCGCCTGGCCCAGGAAGCCAAGCAGGAAGCCTCCCACGCCAAGGCCATGAAGGCCGAACTGGAGTGGGTGCGCCAGGGCGCCAAGGGTCGCCAGGCCAAGTCCAAGGCCCGTCTGCAGCGCTTCGAGGAAATGCAGTCCCAGGAATTCCAGAAGCGCAGCGAGACCAACGAGATCTACATTCCGGCCGGTCCGCGCCTGGGCGACAAGGTTATCGAGCTGCACAACGTCACCAAGGGCTACGGCGATCGCGTGCTGATCGACGACCTGTCCCTGAGCATCCCGAAAGGCGCCATCGTCGGCGTGATCGGCGGCAACGGTGCGGGCAAGTCCACCCTGTTCCGCATGCTCACCGGCAAGGAGCAGCCGGATTCCGGCCGCATCGAGATCGGCGAGACCGTGCAGATCGCCAGCGTCGACCAGAGCCGCGACAGCCTGGACGGCAGCAAGACCGTGTGGCAGCAGGTTTCCGATGGCTTCGAGCAGATCAAGATCGGCAACTACGAAGTCCCGTCGCGCAGCTACGTCGGCCGCTTCAACTTCAAGGGCGCCGACCAGCAGAAGTTCGTCAAGGACCTCTCCGGTGGTGAGCGCGGTCGCCTGCACCTGGCCCTGACCCTGAAGCAGGGCGGCAACGTGCTGCTGCTCGACGAACCGTCCAACGACCTCGACGTGGAAACCCTGCGCGCCCTGGAAGAGGCACTGCTGGACTTCCCCGGCGCCGCCATCGTGATCTCCCACGATCGCTGGTTCCTGGACCGTATCGCCACCCACATCCTGTCCTACGAGGACGACGGCAAGGTGACCTTCTTCGAAGGCAACTACACCGAGTTCGAAGCGGACCGCAAGAAGCGCCTCGGCGAGGCGGCTGCCCAGCCGCACCGCGTGCGCTACAAGAAGCTGGCTCAGTAAGCCGGCAGCACCACGAAAAACGGAGCCCTCGGGCTCCGTTTTTCATTCCGGGGGCGCTTACTTCACCTTGCGGCTCAGGTCCTCCAGGCTGCGTTGCAGCTGATCGATGCGGCTGTCCTGGCTGTCCACCTCACGCTTGAGGCCGGACAGGTCGCTGGAGGAGGAACTGCTGCGCTTGGCATCCTCCAGGCCACGCTGCAGTTGATCGATGCGGTTGTCCTGGTTCTCCAGCTCGCGCTTGAGACTGGAGACATCGCTGGACGACGAACTGCCACGCTTGGCGTCCTCCAGGCTGCGCTGGAGCTGATCGATCCGCCCCTTCTGGCTGTCCAGGTCGCGCTGGACGTTGGACAGGTCCGACGAGCCGGTGGTGCGCTTCACCTCCTCCAACTGGCGATTCAGGGTGCTGATGGTGCTGGCCTGGTCACTGACCTGCCGGGTCAGCTTCTCCAGGCTTTCCTGGGTTCTCTTCAACTGCTCCTGCATCTTCTCGAGGGTGTCGATGCTGATGCGGGATTCCTTCAGCGTTGTGCCACCGAGCGGATTGCGATCGACCGTAACCAGGTTGCTGTAGCTGCTGGACGAATTACCGACCTCGATGCCCGCCTGAGCCGCCCCGGCAAGACCCGCCAGGACCAGGGCGGCCAGGGAAGCGGTGAAGGGACGGACAGAACGCTTGGGCAAGCTGGACATGAACAGGTGCTCCTGAGTAGGTGCCGATATGGCACATCGCTATGACTGGAGCGCCGGGGTGCCGTTCCGTTTGTCGGGACGGATCAGTTGTATCCAATCATGACGGCCGATGACGACACGACGGCAGTGGATCGCCGAGCCGGTTTACCTGTGTCGTGAAAACGTCACTTTCTGGTGCTGGCAGCGCTCGAAAGAAGTGCAAAAACGCCAGAATCCGATGGCACGGGTATCTGCCGGAACAGAGCGTTCGGAGCGTAGGTTTATGGCGTGTGGTGGCGGGGATTTACAGCAAATGCACCAAAAAGTTTCATCAATGCGTCATTTTGCCCTGTTTATGTGTCAGATCGCTTGCTAGAGTCTCGCGCTACCGATTGTCCACAAAAGAAAAATACTGGTGAGCATCATGACTCCTTCCCTGGACCTGTTCCTGCAACGGCTCAAGCAACGCGACCCCCACCAGCCCGAATTCCACCAGGCGGTGGAAGAGGTCCTGCGCAGCCTCTGGCCCTTCCTCGAAGCCAACCCCCGCTACCTGCGCGACGGCCTGCTGGAGCGTCTGGTCGAGCCCGAGCGCGCCATCCTGTTCCGCGTGCCGTGGGTCGATGACAAGGGCCAGGCTCAGGTCAACCGTGGCTTCCGCGTGCAGATGAGCAGCGCCATCGGCCCCTACAAGGGCGGCCTGCGCTTCCACCCCTCGGTCAACCTCGGCGTGCTGAAGTTCCTGGCCTTCGAGCAGGTGTTCAAGAACTCCCTCACCTCCCTGCCCATGGGCGGCGGCAAGGGCGGTTCGGACTTCAATCCCAAGGGCAAGAGCGACGCCGAAGTGATGCGCTTCTGCCAGTCGTTCATGAGCGAGTTGTACCGCCACATCGGCGCGGACCTGGACGTACCCGCCGGCGACATCGGCGTCGGTGCCCGCGAGATTGGCTACCTGTTCGGCCAGTACAAGCGCCTCTCCAACGAATTCACCTCGGTGTTCACCGGCAAGGGCCTGGCCTACGGCGGCAGCCTGGTGCGCCCCGAGGCCACCGGCTATGGCTGCGTCTACTTCGCCCAGGAAATGCTCAAGGACCAGGGCCGTGGTTTCGACGGTGCGCGCGTGGCCATCTCCGGGTCCGGCAATGTGGCGCAGTACGCCGCGCAGAAAGTCATGGAGCTGGGTGGCAAGGTGATTTCCCTGTCCGACTCCGGCGGCACCCTGTTCATCGAAGACGGCCTGACCCCCGCGCAGTGGGACGAGATGATGGAGCTGAAGAACGAGCGCCGTGGCCGCCTGGAATCCCTGCAGGGCGCAGGCTTGCGCTTCCTGGCCGGCGAACGGCCGTGGAAGCTGGCTTGTGACATCGCACTGCCCTGCGCCACCCAGAACGAACTGGACGCCGACGACGCCCGCACCCTGCTCGCCAATGGCTGCATCTGCGTGGCCGAGGGTGCCAACATGCCCTCCACCCTCGAAGCGGTGGATGCCTTCCTCGGGGCCGGCATCCTCTTCGCCCCGGGCAAGGCCTCCAACGCCGGCGGCGTCGCCACCAGCGGCCTGGAGATGAGCCAGAACGCCATGCGCCTGCACTGGACCGCTGGCGAAGTAGACCAGCGCCTGCACGGCATCATGCAGAACATCCACCATGCCTGCGTCTACTACGGCGAGGAAAACGGCCGGATCAACTACGTGAAGGGCGCCAACATCGCCGGCTTCGTCAAAGTGGCCGACGCCATGCTGGCGCAGGGGCTGGTCTGACACGACCCACCCGCACCCGGACGAACAAGGGCAGCCAATCGGCTGCCCTTTTCATGCCGCTCCGGCGGCAGGGCCTGTGCGCTACAACGGGCCGTGTAGTCCGCACATAGGCCTCGCACTCAATCGCTGTGCCCACCCAGGGCGCGAGCGGCCGCGCGGTCCTTGTCCCGCTTCCACTCGTCATCACGGTCCCGCGTCACCTGTTCGCGGAACTCCCGCAGCTCCTGGCTGCGCATCTGCTCCTTGCACTGCTCGAAGCCGTCGCCCCAGCCCTCGGCATAGGTGCGGTCGCGCAGGTAGCGGGGCACGTCCTTGCGGAACTCGCCGGTGATCGCCAGCGGCGGCCTGGCGGCCGCTGCTGCAGCCGTCCTGGTAACCGTCGGCGAATGCCGGTGGATAACCCTGGGCAACCGGGTAGTCATGGGTGGTCTCGCAACCGGCGAGAAGCAGGGCCGCGCAGAGCAGGACAGGCAGGGTGGCGCGCATGCACGCCATGGTGAGCTCCCATGCGCCGATAGGGCGGGCGCATTCGCCGGATGGTCGGGGCGCGGGCCGGGTCCGCGCGCCCATTCTCGGCAGCGGGATGTCGTCTTTTCGTCAAGACGCCGTGAGCGTGACGTTGTGGAAGTCTTCCCGCTCGCTCTGGATCAGACAACGCACGGGCAGGAATTGCTGGATCACCTCAATGTTGCTGGTCAGGTGGTCGCTCAGCACGCAGGTGCTGAACTGCCCGCCGCCGGCCAGGGCCATTGGCAGCAGCAACTGGTCGGCCAGGTATTCCGAGGTGGCCGCCCCGCTGGCGAGCCAGGCCAGCAGCGGCCGGATTGCCAGGTCCGCCACCCGTTCGGCCGACAGGCGCGTCTGGCCCAGGGCGCAGAACAGCTCGGTCACCGCGTCGCAGCCCACCTTCAGCAGCAAGGCATTGCCCGGCCCCATGCCGGGTGCGAGGTAGGCGCGTTTCAGCGCCTCCTCTGGCCAGCCCAGGCGCATCGCCACCTGGCGCAGCTCGCGCTCCCCGACGTGGTGCGGGATGTTGGCCAGCACGGCCGTGGCTTCCTGCTCGCGTACCTCGCCGCGTGCTGGCAGCGCCAGCGGGCGCAGTTCGCCCGGCTGCACCTGCAGCATCACCTCACCACCGCCGGCGGGCATGAAGCCATGGCGTAACAACTCCATCTCCACCTGGGCGCCCATGCGGCGCAGCAGGGGCAGCCAGGCATGCTCGATGAAGTCCGTCGGCGGGGCCAGCGGGTTGTGGGTGCCGCCGCTTATCCACAGGCGAGCCGGGCTGTCGGCGAACAGCAGGGCCGGCAGCAGGGTCTGCAGCACCAGGGTGCAGCTGCCCGCACTGCCGATGGCGAAGCGGTAGTCGCCCCCGCGAATCGTGCCGGGAATGAAGGTCAGCTCCATCGAGCCCAATTCGGCCCCCTGGGTGCGTGCGCCACAAATCTGTGCAGAGGCCTGGACCGCCGTCAGGTGCTGGCGCAACAGGCCCGGACGCCCGCGCTGCTTGCGGATGTTGCGGATGCGCATCGGGAGGCCGGTAATCATCGACAGGCTCAGCGCGCTGCGCAGGATCTGGCCACCGCCGATGGCGCCGTCGAGTTCGAGAAAATCCGTGTTCATCTTCAGTGTTCCAATCAGTTGCTTCCGCCTGTGGCGGTTGGCCAGGTCATGGCCATTTCAGTCGGTTGTACGGGTTCCGGATGCTCGCCGGAGAAGTCAGCCAGTTGCGTCCATTCGAGGCTTTCTCTGGGGCGCGGACATACCAGTACCTGGCCCTTTCGTCCCATCAGCAGGCGGCCGCTGCTGTCGAAGTCGACGAAATCGGCATCCCCGAGCGCGGTGGGCTCGCCGTTTCTCCACAAGGTGAAGTGATTCCGCCACTGATACCGAGGCGCCTGGTGTTTCTGCCAGACCAGCATCAGCTCGTCCTGCTGCTTGGTCAGGCGTGTCTGCGTATGCCAGTGGTAGCTGGCTGTCATGCCGGGATGCAGATCCGGCGTCTGCCAACCTTTGCGCAGGAACGCCTCTATGCCGGTGAAAAACTCCCCGCTCGACTCAACCTGCAGCGGCAGGTTGGCGTCTGTGAGCTGCTCACGCGGTTTAGCGATGTTCAGACGCACACGGCGGGGAGCTATGAACAAACCTCCCCCGATAACCGAAGAGTGTGGCCATAGGGCCAACGCGGTGAAGTAGGGGGGGCGGCTGACGGCAGTCCAATGGGGGCCGTAATCCTCGGACCAGTAGCGTCGTCCCTCGCGGCGAGCGAGATAGAGAAAAAGCTCGCCATCTTCCGAGAGATCGCATTGCCCCGTGGCGATGGCGCCATGGAACCACTGGCCAGGCTCGAAGCTGTCGTCCCTCAGGTCCCAGCGGATCATCCGCACCCAATCGCTGGGGCCACGGCGCAGCAGCACCGCTACCGGTGCGCTGCGGGCGAACCAGGCCTGCAGGCTGCACTTGGCGGGTGTTCTTGCCGGGCCCTTGGTCTTGCTGGTCATGTGTTCCTGGTCGTCCTTGTTCATGGTTCGCTACAGCGCCCTCACCAGCGCCGAGAGTTCTTCCTCCGGCATCAGCTGCTGGCCACGCAGGCTTTCCAGCCGGGCCTTGAGCTGGGTCGTGCTGGTCCAGTTGACGAGTCTTTTCTGCCTGTGGCGCCAGGCGCTGAGTGCCTGCAACCAGGGTTCGCGTGATGCTTGCGGTGCCTCGCAGAGCCCGTCCAGCAGTGCCTCCAGCTGGGCGTGGGTGGGGAGTATCCGGCTGAGGCGAAGACCGCCCGCCATGTCGGTTGCGGCAAGGCGTGTCATCGCGGTCCGGAGTGCGGGTTCGAACGCTGGATGGCAAAGGCGCTCCAGGCCCTGCAGCGCTTCGACGACCACGCCCGGCGCGCGGTCATCCAGCAAGGCGAGGCAGGCATCGCCGGCCTGCTCCGGAACCTGCTCCACCAGCACCTGCAAGCCTCTGCGGCGGACCGACGGCAAGGATGAGGCGAGCGCCTGGCGGGCCAGGGGCACGGCCTCATCCATACGCAGCTCGGCGGCCTGGCCGAGCACGCCGTGCCAGCGCCCCCTGTCCGCCGGGTCCAGCACCAGCGCCCGGCGTACCACGGCCGCCGCATCGACACCGTGGCGCGGTGCGGCCCAGCGGGCCAGGTCGCGGACGGATGGTGAGACGTCCAGCAGGGCCGTTTCCAGCCAGCCGTGCAGTTCCGGTGCATTGGGCTCGGCCTTGATCAGCGCGTACAGCGCCCTGGCGCGCAGGCGGCCGTTGCGGTCCGAGAGGGCCAGCCGCCAGAGCGGTGCGGCGGATTCCGCCGGCAGGCGGCCTAGCCTGTCCATGACCCGGGCACGCAATGCCGGATCGGAGTGCACCAGGGCCTTGTCGATCAGCTCGGCATCCGGCTGTTCTTCGTTTGCCAGGGCGTCGAAGACGAAGCGGGCTTCCTGGCCGCGCAGGCCTGGCAATGCCGCCCGCACGCTGCCTCGCAGAGCGGGCTCGCGCAGGCGCGCGCGGATGCGCTCCAGGGCCACGCTGTGGTCGGCGCGCTGCTTGCGCTGCAGGTCCAGCAGCAGGTCGAGGTTATCCAGCAGGCTTTCGGCCGTGGCGTTGGGTTGCCGGTGCTCCAGTTCGGCCCGGGCCAGTTCGCGCAGGCTCGCCACCGGGTCGTTCAGGCAGACGAGGCAGTAGGCGAGGGCGGTTTCATCCTCGCGCTCCAGCTGGCGACGCAGCACGCCCTCGCGGATGAAACCGTTGCGTTGCAGCGGCAATTCGCGGGCCGTGATGACGGTCCCATTGGCCAGTACGGTTTCGGCCTCGTCCAGCCGGTACCGCAGCCAGTCGGTGTACTCGCCCGCTGCCTGTTTTACGCGGAGTTGGTCCCGCCAATGGGCGAGCCATTGTGTGGTGTTCATTGGGTTCTCCTTGGAGGGGGATCAGGCCCCATCCGCTTCCCGCCGGCTCATGGCTTCGGTGCGGGCGTGGTCGATAGCTGTGCCAGCGGCACGGTCTCCGGGCGCAGGGTCGCTGCGCAGGCGTACAGGCGGGTGGTTTCCGTCTGGGCTTCGGCGTCGCTTTCCGCCACCTGTGCCAAGGCGTAGCGGGCCGCTGCCGGCGCGCCGGTATCGATGACTGCGTAGGCTGCCAGGCAGCCTTCCTGCTGGTCCCGGGCGGCCATGGCGCTGGGGTGGCGCTCGGCGACCACGGCGCGCAGGGCTGGCGAGGGCGGTGCCATCGCCTCGGTGAAGGCCGTGCGATCCGGGTGCCAGGTCAGGCGGCGCGTCTCCAGGCGGTCCGCTGTGTCGATCGCGGCGGCATGCTCGTGCACCAGCAGCACCGGGCCGTCGCCCGTGGGTGCCAGCACCCAGCTCTGGTTCGGCCCCGGGGCTTCGTCGTGGGACCAGGCCAGGTGTGGGCCCTGGGGCGTGGCGAGGTACAGGGCGTGATGGCGCTTGGGGTGCTCGAAGCCACCCATCTGGCTGACCAGCAACGCGGGTGTGCCATCCGCCAGCCGCAGCAGGCGAGCGGCCGCGCTGACCTGCCCCTCTTCCTCGCCGGTTATCCACACCCTGGGTGCCGCGTCAGCCCCCAGGGGCGTGCCGGCGCCGTACAGGGGGTCGGGCGCTGCCAGGCTGGCTGGTGCCGCTGTCGCTGCCCAGGGCAGCGCCAACGTGGTGCCGTGTCGGCGGCCGTCTTGCAACAGGCGCAGCTCGAACGGGCAGGGCGCGGTGGTGCAGGCGGGCAGTGACAGCTCGTAGGCCGTCGCCGAGTCCAGGGGCAGGGTGTCCAGCACCTGGCGCTCCTGGGCGGCGAGGCCGCTGGTCAGGCCCAGGAGCAGCAGGCCGGTGAAGGGTTTGAAGTCCATTTCAGCGGTTCTCCATTGAGGCGATGGCGTCAGGTGGCGTGGGTGTGCACGCAGTGACGCATGAATTCATCCAGCAAGGCGTCGTCCCCCTGGCCGCGCGGCAGTTGCGGGGCTTCGCCGGCGCTGGCCAGCTGGGCCTCGATGAAGGCGTGCAGCACCTCGCGGCGCGGGCCGTGGGTGGCTTCGGTGGCGGCACGCTTGAGCTGCAGCAGCTCGTCGATTTCCGCCAGCAGCGCCGGGTCGTCCAGGGTCACCAGCAGGTCCTCGAAGGGCATCGGCGGGCGGCCACGGCCCTGGTCGAGCCAGCGTACCGCCAACAGTGGGCGCAGGACGTAGAGGTACTTCTTGAAACGCACCTCGTCGCCTTGCAGGTAGCCACGGAAGTTCTTCTTGGCCATGGACAGGTAGTGATGGCGCACGGCCCGGGGCGACCAGAAGGCTTCGGCCAGTTCGCGCAGGCGCGCGGTGGCGGCGTCGTCCTGGCGGTAGACCAGGGGCGAGTCGAGCCACTCCAGCAGCGTGGGGTTGGAGTTGCGCAGCAGGCGCAGGGCCTTGCGCAGCTCCCAGCCGCTCACATCCAACTCGTCGTCCAGCGGGCGCTCGATCACGTCGCGCGGCTCGCGTACCTGCAGGTACCAGTCGGGCTGCTCGACGTAGACGAAGCGCACGTCGTAGTCGCTGTCGCTGGAGGCGAAGCCCCAGGCGCGGCTGCCGGATTCGCAGGCGTAGAGCACGGTGACGTTGCGCTCGCGCTCGACCCGTTGCAGTTCCTCCAGCACCCGCTCGCGCATGGCGGCGGGGAGGGGATGGCGGTTTTCCAGTTTCTGCAGCATCAGCCGCTCTCCCTCAGGGGCGAAAGGCGTTGGGAGGGCAACGCCGATCGTTTCTCATCCTTTCACACAGACTACCTGGCGCAGGGTATGCACCACTTCCACCAGCTCGCGCTGGGCGTGCATCACGGCGTCGATGTCCTTGTAGGCCATTGGGATCTCGTCGATCACGTCCTCGTCCTTGCGGCATTCCACATGGGCGGTGGCGCGGATCTGGTCGTCCACGGTGAACAGTTTCTTCGCCTTGGTGCGGCTCATGGTGCGGCCGGCGCCGTGGCTGCAGGAGCAGAACGCCTCCTCGTTACCCAGGCCGCGCACGATGAAGCTGCGCGCGCCCATGGAGCCCGGGATGATGCCCAGCTGGCCCTTCTGCGCCGATACCGCGCCCTTGCGGGTCACCAGGACTTCCTGGCCGAAGTGCTGCTCCTTCTGCACGTAGTTGTGGTGGCAGTTCACCGCTTCCAGGTTGGCCTCGAAGGGTTTCTTGATCACCGTACGCGCCGCCGCGATCACGGCGTGCATCATCAGTGCGCGGTTCTGCTTGGCGAAGTCCTGGGCCCAGCCCACGGCCTCCACGTAGTCGTCGAAGTGCTGGCTGCCTTCTTCGAAGTAGGCCAGGTCGCGGTCCGGCAGGTTGGCGATGTGCTGGCGCATATCGGCCTGGGCCAGTTCGATGAACAGGCTGCCGATGGCGTTACCCACACCGCGCGATCCGCTGTGGAGCATGAACCAGACGCGCTGGGCCTCGTCCAGGCAGACCTCGATGAAGTGGTTGCCGGTTCCCAGGGTTCCCAGGTGCTTGCGGTTGTTGGTCTTCTCCAGGCGCGGGTACTTGTCGGTGATCACCTTGAAGCGCCCGGCCAGGGCCGACCAGGCGTGGTCCGCCAGCTCCGGCACGTCTTCCCAGGACCCCTTGTCTCGGCCACCGCGAGCGGGGCTACGACCGTGGGGCACGGCCTTCTCGATGGCGCTGCGCAGGCCCGCCAGGTTGTCCGGCAGGTCGGAGGCGGTCAGCGAGGTGCGTGCGGCGATCATTCCGCAACCGATGTCTACGCCCACGGCGGCCGGGATGATGGCGCCGACGGTGGGGATCACGCTGCCGATGGTCGACCCCTTGCCCAGGTGCACGTCCGGCATCACGGCCAGGTGCTTGAAGATGAAGGGCATCTTCGCGGTGTTGATCAGTTGCTTGCGCGCGTCCTCCTCCACCGGTACGCCCTGGGTCCAGAGCTTGATCGGCTTGCCGTTGGTGACTTCCAGCAGGTTGTAGTGCTTTTCCATGGTTCCTTCTTTCCTTTCAAAACGGCGACAAGTCGGGTGAAACGGCATCGCGCTCTATCCGATTGAGCTACGGCCCCGGAGAGCCGGCGGGAGTCGAACCCGCGACCACGACGTCCTGTAGTTCCACCGGCATTCGCCGGGCAAATTCGGTTGGCCGCCTGGGCGGCCGGGGTGCAGCGACAAGGGATGTGGACATGAATTGCTCTACCCGCTGAGCTACCCGTTGCCGGGGCGGGGCTCGAACCCGCGACACATGTAGTGCCCATTGCATTCGCTGCCGACCCTTGCGGGCCGTGGTGAAACAGGTGCGACGACAAAAGGTGGTGAAACGTTTTCGTGTTCTACCGTTGAACTACGGCCCCGCAGTATTGGAGCCGACGGGATTCGAACCCGCATCTCGACCGTTGGAGGGTGTAGTTCCACCGGCATTCGTCGCAAAACTCAAGGTGGCACGACAAGGGAAGGTGACTGTTCCGCGTTGCCGCGGGCCGGAATCGAACCGGCTCAACCGATGTACAGCCACCTGCATTCGTGCCGCGCGCTACGGTGACAAGAGTGTGCAGGGACATCGGTGATGGAGTCCCGGCTGCATTCGCCGTCTCGCGCTTCAACGCGTTGCGGGCCCCACCCCATTGCGGGGCCCTTGTTCAGTTCCTATCGCTACAGCTCGGTCGCCTCGATCAGCTCGACCCAGTGCCGCGCGCCGTATTCGCCATTGGCGAACTGGGCGATCACATCGAATACCGCATCGCCGAAACCGCCGACGTTGAGGATGTCCGCTTGCTCCTGCGCCTGGGTGGTGCCGTAGGGCTGGATGTCGATGCAGACCATCTTCGCCTTCGGGTTCAGCCGCTTCAGCTGCTGCCACTGGAGCATGGTTTCGGTGGCGCCGCGCCGCTTGGCGTCGATCCAGGATTCGTTGTCCGAAACCAGGATCAGCGTGTCCACCTTGGCCTTCTCCTTCACCAACTGCGCCAGCGGGGCCGAGCAGTTGGTGCCACCGCCGCCGATCGAGGCCAGCTTCTGCGCGTTGCTCATCACGCTGTCACGCGGGTTGAGGCGCACGTCCACCACCTGGTTCTCGAACGGCATCACCCGCGCCGCCGGCTGCTTGCGCAGTACCGCTGCGGCCATCAGCGCCGCCACGTCGATGCAGCGCACCGTGCTGGTGGCGCCAGGGCGGTAGCCGGTGGCCGGGCTCTGCATGGAGCCGGATACGTCCGGGCACACCACCACGTTGCCGCTCAGCGCCGGCACGTTGGCCAGCGACAGTTCCAGGGCGTCCTGCAGCGCCTCGCGCACCGGCTCCGGTACGTCGCTGCCGGCCATCGTGTAGGCGGTCAGCAACTGGTACGGGTAGACCCGTGACTTGGCCACTGCTTCCCGGTCCGCCAGCCGCGCGGCAACCGCATAGGCCGCGCCGGGCAACTGGAACACACCGTGGCGCGCCAGGGTGTTGAGGTTCATCCGCAGGGTCTGCCAGCCCATGCGCTGTGCCTGTTCCAGCCATTGCGCGGCGCTCAGTTGACGGTCGCCCAGCAACTGGAAGGGCACGTCCGGCAGCTCGTCGCTGGCGCCGCTGCGGAAGGCCAGCAGGGCGCGGGTCAGCGGCGGCAGCGCGTCGGCATCCGCCGGCTTGCCGAGTACCCAGGCGAAGAAGGCTTCACGCCAGGCTTCGCTCGGTTTCGGGTGGACCATCTTCAGCACGTCCGCCAGGGACGGCTGGTTGCCGATCGCGGCCTGCAGCAACTGGCGCTCGCTGGCGGTATTCAGCCACGCCTGCACCAGGCGCTTGGGCTGTGTACCGAGCGATTTGCGACCGGTCACGCCGCTGCGCAGGATCTGCACGACGTTGCGCAGCATCTTGCCGTTGTCCACCACCTGGCCGAAAACCGCCGGCAGCAGGGAGGAACGTTGCGCCGCGAGGGCGGCCACCAGCAGGGCCGGCATGTCCTTCATGTGGCCGGCACGGCGGGCGTAGATGGCGGTCTTGGCCACGAAGGCCGCGTCCAGCTGGGCCACCAGGGCCAGCACCTCGGCCAGTTGCTCGGGAGCGTCGGCGTAGAAGGTCTGGTTCAGGCAACCGGTCATCGCCAGCTGGGCCAGCTTGTGCTTCGGTTGCAGGGCGTAGGCACCGGCCTTGCTGCGGTTGTACGTATCCACCTGCGGCAGGCTGGCTGCCTGAGTGTTGAAGAGGGCGGTGTTGGCCATCGTGGCGTCTCGCTCTGTTGTCCTTTCGTTGAAAGGGATATAGCGAGCGGCGTGCCAGTTTCGTTTTTTGTTCCGGAAATATTTTTCAAGTAATTGATATTTAAGGATTTTATTTTTATGACGAGTGATTCAAGGATCTTGCCCAGGGGGCTTTGAGAAAGATATCCATATTCATAGATATACGAATTTATATTTTTGGATAAACTCGCCTTCACTGACGCACCCTCGACAAGGACATGCAATGCGCTTTTCACTATTTCTCATCTTCAGCCTGCTCGCCGGCCTGGCCCAGGCGGTGCCGCTGCCCGAGGTGCAGGAGGGCGACATCATCTTCCACCAGTCGCGCTCGGCGCAGAGCCTGGCGGTGCAGCAGGCCACCCACTCGCGTTACAGCCACATGGGGCTGGTGTTGCAACACCAGGGCCGGTTGCAGGTGTTCGAGACGGGGGCGCGGGTGCAGTACGTGCCGTTGGCGCGGTGGATCGCCCGGGGCGAGGGTGGCCACTACGTAGCCAAGCGCCTGATCCGTGCCGATGAGTTGCTGACCGCTGACGCCCTGGAGCATATGCACAGGTTGGCCGAGGGCCTGCGTGGGCGCCGCTACGACCTGACCTTCGAATGGAGCGATCAGCGCCTCTACTGCTCGGAGCTGGTGTGGAAACTCTACGAGCGTACCCTCGGCCTGCGCCTGGGCGAGCTGCAGCGCATTCGCGATTTCGACCTCAGTTCGCCGGTGGTGAAGGCGAAGATGCGCGAGCGCTACGGTCAAAAGGTCCCGCTGGATGAGACCGTGATCTCGCCGGTGGCGATCTTCGAGTCGCCCTTGCTGATTACCGTGGCGCAGGAGTGAGCATGGCCCGCAAGACCGTTGCCATCGGCTTCGTTGGCGCGACCCTGGACCGCATGGGCAAGGGCGCCGACCGCTGGAACAAATGGCGCCCCACTGTGGGCCTGTGCCAGCAGCCGGACCTGCTGGTGGACCGGCTGGAGCTGATCCACGGCAGCGATGCCCGCGACCTGGGCCTGTCCCAGCGCATCAAGGGCGACGTGGAGCAGGTGTCGCCGCAGACTGAGGTGCGCCTGCACGAGATGCCGCTGCGCAACCCCTGGGACTTCGAGGAGGTGTATGGCGCGCTGCATGATTTCGTCAGCGCCTACCGCTTCGACACCGAGCACGAGGACTACCTGGTGCACATCACCACCGGCACCCACGTGGCGCAGATCTGCTGGTTCCTGCTCACCGAGGCGCGCTACCTGCCGGCGCGGCTGGTACAGACCTCGCCGGGCCGGCGTCGTGAGGAGGATCGCCACGCCATCGGCACCCATTCGCTGATCGACCTCGACCTGTCCCGCTATGACCGCATCGCCTCGCGCTTCCAGCGCGAACAGCTGGAAGGGCTGGAGCTGCTGAAGTCGGGCATCGCCACGCGCAACCCGGCGTTCAACCGCAGCATCGAGCAGATCGAGCGGGTGGCGGTGCGTTCGCGGGCGCCGATGCTGCTGATCGGCCCCACCGGTGCGGGCAAGTCCTTCCTGGCGCGGCGGGTGTACGAACTCAAGCGGGCCAGGCACCAGGTGGCGGGGCGCTTTGTCGAGGTGAACTGCGCCACCCTGCGCGGCGACGGTGCCATGTCGGCGCTGTTCGGCCACCTCAAGGGGGCCTTCACCGGCGCGCAGAGCGCCCGTGACGGCCTGCTGCGGGCGGCGGACGGCGGCATGCTGTTCCTCGACGAGATCGGCGAACTGGGCCTGGACGAGCAGGCCATGCTGCTCAAGGCCATCGAGGAGAAGCGCTTCTTCCCCATGGGGGCGGACCGCGAGGTGGAGAGCGACTTCCTGCTGATCGCCGGCACCCACCGCGACCTGCGCACTCGGGTGGCCGAGGGGCTGTTCCGCGAGGACCTGTTCGCCCGCATCAACCTCTGGACTTTCGAACTGCCGGGCCTGGCGGGGCGCCGCGAGGACATCGAGCCGAACATCGACTTCGAGCTGGAACGCCACGCCCGCGACCAGGGGCGCCTGGTGCGCTTCAACCTGGAGGCGCGACGTCGCTACCTGGCGTTCGCCTGTTCCGCCGAGGCGCGCTGGAGCGGCAACTTCCGCGAGCTGTCGGCCTCCATCACGCGCATGGCGACCCTGGCCGACAGCGGCCGCATCGACGAGGCGCTGGTGCAGGAGGAGATCGACCGGCTGCGCCGCGCCTGGGGCAACGAGTCTGGCCCGGATGACGGCCTGGCGGCGCTGCTGGGTGAGCGCCTGGCCGAGCTGGACCGCTTCGACCGCCTGCAACTGGCAGCGGTGGTGGCGGTGTGCCGCGAGGCGAGCAGCCTGTCCGAGGCCGGACGGCTGCTCTACGACGTGTCGCGCCAGGCCAAGGCGCAGCCCAATGACGCGGACCGGTTGCGCAAGTACCTGGGCAGGTTCGGCCTGGAGTGGAAAGACCTGGCGCGGTAGGGCGTGAAGGCGCGGGCTCACGGTGAGCGTGCCGATCCGGGCACAGCCGGTGCCGGCGTGCTCGGCTATCCTGTCGGCCTTTTTCACCCGCCATGCAAGGACCGCCCATGAGCCTTCCCCTGTCCGTCGAGCAGTTGCGCGAGCGCTGCGCCGCCGGAGACACCTTCGACTACCTCTACTTCTGGGGCCACACCTCGGCACCGGGCGCGCCGCTGGGCAAAGCCTGCTTCAGCCAGTGGTTCAAGTCGCCCTTCGTGCTGGAGGGTGTTCGTTATGCCACGGCGGAGCACTGGATGATGGCCGGCAAGGCACGCCTGTTCGGCGATGAGCGCGCTTTGCAGGCCGTGCTCGCGGCGCGCACGCCGGCCGATGCCAAGGCCGTCGGGCGGGAGGTGCGCGGGTTCGATGAGGCCCGTTGGCTGGCCGCCCGCTTCGACCTGGTGGTGGCTGGCAACCACGCCAAGTTCGAGCAGAACGCCGAGCTGCGCCGGGTGCTGCTGGCCACGGCCGGTCGGGTGCTGGTGGAAGCCAGCCCGGTGGACCCGGTGTGGGGCATCGGCCTGGCCGAGGCGGATGCGGCGTCCCGCACCCCGGCCACCTGGCGCGGGCTCAACCTGCTGGGCTTTGCGTTGATGGCGGTGCGCGAGCGCTTGGCGGTGGCGCAGCCGATGCAGGAGGTGTGCGAATGAACGCCTTCAGCGCGGAAGACCTCCAGCGCCTGGCCCGGCACGGCCTGGTGCTGTTCGGCGGGCGGCTGATCCACCAGGCACAGCCGCCCGTCACCGACGAGCAACTGGCCGAGGTGGAGCGCCGCGTCGGCCGCCCGCTGCCGCCGACCCTGGTGCGGCTGTGGCGCGTCGCCTATGGCGGCGTGCTGGATTACGACCTGCGGGTGGATTACCAGGGCCACATCCATCCCTATTCGCTGCGGGAGCTGTTCTACCCCGGCAGCGATGGCTACAACGACCTCTGGGGCTGGCTGGAGCACGAGCAGGAGTGGGCCCGGCAGATCGCCGAGGAGGAGGGCCGCGAGTGGGACGGGCGGCTGGACTTCCTGCCCATCGGCGGCTTCGAGTACCTGGAGCGGCTGTATGTCTGCGTCGAGCCCGGGGATTACTTCGGCCGCGTCTACGCCTGGAGCCAGGGCCTGCCGCCGGCTTGGGCGATGCGCCTGCATGAGGATGCCTTTGCCCGGGTGGCTGATGACCTGGAAGGGCTGTTCGCCCAACTGGCCTACGAGCGCGACCCGCTGGCGGAGGATGCCGACGGGTCCGGCCTGGAGTTGCTGGAGGCGCTGATCCCGCTGGAGGAAGGCGATGCCGCCGATCAGGCCCTGGCCGAGCGGGTGAAGGCCTGCCTGGGCGCTCTGGTGCTGGATTGGCAGGCGGCGCTGGAAGCCGGCGCGCTCAGTTCACGACCTGACCTGCAGCGCCTGGCCCTGGAGCAGGCGGTGGAGGCCGACGACACGGCACTGCTGGAGCGGCTGGAGGCGTCAGGTGTTGAGCTTGGCCAACTGATCCGCGGCGGGGTCAACGGGCCGGTGTATGCCCGCCTGCTCAAACGGGACGCGGTCGGTGCCTGGTTCGCTGCGCGCGGCATCGCGGAGCGCCAGCGCGGGGACGCTCAGTAGTGGTACCAGCGCAGTTGCAGCATCACCTGGTTGTCGTCCCCGGCGAGGTGGCTGAACGAGCGCTCCGCTGACAGGCGCAGGCCCAGTTGCTGGCTCAGTTCCCACTGCTGGGTCAGTGACAGCCGGCGGCGCACTTCGCCGTTGTGGAAGTAGTCCCCGGCGGCTTCCAGGCTGAGGGTGCCAAGGCGGTTGTGCCAGAGCAGGCCGGTGTCGAAGCCGCCCGCGCCGGCGACGAAGGCGGCGAAGTCCGGGTTGTGTTCCACGCGGGCCGTGGCCAGGGCGTAGTAGAGGGCATCGTCCCCCAGTTGCCAGGTGGCCCCGGCGCCGCCGTTGAGGTGGCTCACCAGGGTTTCGTCGCCGTCCTTCCCGGGCACCCGCTCCAGGCCGCCGGCGACCTGCCAGGACCAGGGCTGCAGCAGGGCGGTGCGGGGCGTCAGCGAGCGGATGGTGGCGAAGTCCAGCTGCTGCAGTTGCCAGTGGTTTTCCTCGTACTGGCGCAGCTTGAGCTGGAGGATTTCGATCTGGGCCCCGAGGGGGAAGCCCGCCAGGTTGTCCTGCAGGTCGTGGTAGGCCATGCGCAGGCCGTACTCGGCGTAGGCACGGTCTTCGCGGCTGCCCAGGCCCAGTTGCCAGGTGCGCGAGTCGTGGCCGTCCTCGGGCAGGGCCGGGCGTTCCACGTCGAGGGCGGGCGGCGGGTTGCGGTTGATCGCCTGCAGCAGTTGGAAGCCGCGCCGTGCGCGGTCCTTGTCGCGCTCTTCACCGGCGCTGCGGTAGCGGTCCAGGCGGAAGGCGGCATCCTGCACCAGGGCCCGGCGTGGGGCCGGCAGGGCCTGGAATTCGGGTGCCTGCAGCAACGAAGCGTCGTCGGCCAGGCGCAGGGCCCACTGCTGTTCCACGGGCTCCAGCGGTTCGGCTCGGGCGGCCAGTTCCCGCTCGCGGGAGGGGCGGAAGTCGATGCGGTCCACCAGACCGGCGTTCTTCACCGCGCGCACGGTGTCGGTGGGGATGGCGGTGAGGGGGAACTGCTCGGTCAGTTCGGTGCCGGGGCGGGCGATCTCCAGCAGCTCCAGCAGGCGGTAGGAGCAGTTCTCGTCGAAGAAGAAGTAGTCGAAGCGCACCTGCTTCAGTTCCCACACGTGCTCGACCATGCGCCCGGTCTCCTCGGGGCTGAGGTTGAGCCGGTATTCCCACAGGTCGCGGTTCTCCAGGCGGCTGTATTCCTTGAGCTTGTCGCGGTAGGGGACCAGGGCGAAGAGCCCGGGGTAGCCGCCCATCAGGCCTTTCCAGGCGTAGAGGATGCTGTTGTCGGCGCCTTCGATGAAGGCACCGAAGTTGAGCGCGTAGCTGAGCAGGGCGGTGTTGTTCTCGTCCACATCGCTCTGGTCGATGCGCAGCAGGGTGTGGCCGAACATCGAGGAGGGGCTGTTGAGGTAGGCCGCCGGGAACACCAGGACGGTGCTGTGGGGGTTGATGTCCTGGAACCACTGCCGGTATTCACTGCACGCCGGGGTGGGCAGGTCGCGCAGGTCCAGTTGCTCGCGCAGCCAGCGGGTGCGGGCGGGATAGACACATTGAGGGTGCTGGTCGCCGAGGGCCGGGTCGCGGTACAGCGCCTGGACGGTGGCACCGAGTTCCGCTTCCGGGTTGTGTGCGCCTTCGGGTGAGAGGAAGAAGCGCCCGTCGTCGACGTAGCTGCGCCAGCCGCCGAGCTTGCCGCGCTCGTAGTGGCCAAGGGCAATCCAGTAGGGGTCGTTGGCCAGGCGCTGCAGCCTCTCCACGGGGATGGGCGTGGCGGCCAGCAGGGCATTGCAGGTGAGCAGCAGCGGGAGAAGGACAATCCGTTTCAACGGGCGGCTCGCTTTGCCTGGGGAAGGGGGCGAGCTTTCGGGAAGGGCGGGGCGGGTGTCAAGCAAGGTCAGGCGAGGGATTTTCGCAAGCCGTGACGAGGCTCGCCGGCACAGTCGGAACGCCTTGCCACACGCTTCCGGCGAGCGCCAGAATGCGGCCATCTCTCGCGTCGCCCACAAGGATTCCCGATGCCCGCTCCATTCGCTGCTGCTCTCCGCCTGGCTCCTGAAGCGCTCACCCGCTGCTTCGACGCCGGCCAGTTCTCCTTCACCACCACCGACGACCTCGAGCCCTTCCGTGGCGTGCTTGGCCAGGAGCGGGCGGTGGAGGCCCTGCAATTCGGCGTGGCGATGCCCCGTGCCGGCTACAACGTCTATGTCATGGGCGAGCCGGGCACCGGCCGCTTCTCCTTCGTGCAGCGCTACCTCAAGGCCGAGGGCAAGCGCCTGGCAACCCCGGAGGACTGGGTCTACGTCAACCATTTCGACGAGCCCCGCGAGCCCCGCGCGCTGCGCCTGCCACCGGGCGAGGCGAACGCCTTCATCGCCGACATCGGCCAGCTTGTGGATAACCTGCTGGCCACCTTCCCGGCGGTGTTCGAAACGCCCACCTTCCAGCAAAAGAAGAGCGCCATCGACCGCGGCTTCAACCAGCGCTACGACCGTGCGCTGGATGTGATCGAGCGCCTGGCCCTGGAGAAGGACGTGGCGCTGTACCGCGATGCTTCGAACATCGCCTTCACCCCGATGAAGGACGGCAAGGCACTGGACGAGGCGGATTTCGCCCAGTTGCCGGAAGCCGAGCGCGAGCGCTTCCACGATGACATCGCGCTGCTGGAGGAGCGCCTAAACGAGGAGCTGGCCAGCCTGCCGCAATGGAAGCGCGAGTCGAGCAACCAGTTGCGCCAGCTCAACGAGGAGACCATCACCCAGGCCCTGCAGCCGCTCTTGGCGCCGCTCTCGGAGAAGTACGCGGAGAACGCCGGGGTGGTGGCGTATCTGCAGGCGATGCAGGTGAACCTGCTGAAGACCGTGGTCGACCAGTTGCTGGACGACAAGCCGGACGTGCAGCGCCGCGAGATGCTGGAGGAGCAGTACTGCCCCAGTCTCGTGGTTGGGCACCCCGACGGCAGCGGGGCGCCGGTGGTGTTCGAGCCGCACCCGACCTACGACAACCTGTTCGGCCGCATCGAGTACGGCACCGACCAGGGCGCGCTCTACACCAGCTACCGCCAGTTGCGCCCGGGTGCGCTGCACCGCGCCAACGGCGGGTTCCTGGTGCTGGAGGCGGAGAAGATGCTCAGCGAGCCCTTCGTCTGGGATGCGCTGAAGCGCGCGCTGCATTCGCGCCAGCTGAAAATGGAGTCGCCGCTGGCCGAACTGGGCCGCCTGGCCACCGTGACCCTGACGCCCCAGGTGATTCCGCTGCAGGTGAAGGTGGTGATCATCGGCTCGCGCCAGCTCTATTACACGCTGCAGGACCTGGACCCGGACTTCCAGGAGATGTTCCGGGTGCTGGTGGACTTCGATGAAGAGATCGACTTCGACGAGGAGACCCTGGAGCAGTTCGCCCAGTTGCTGAAGACCCGCACCACCGAGGAGGGCATGGCGCCACTCAGCGCGGATGCCGTGGCGCGCCTGGCGACCTACAGCGTGCGCCTGGCGGAGAATCAGCGGCGGCTGTCAGCGAAGATCGGCGACCTGTTCCAGTTGCACAGCGAGGCGGACTTCCTGCGTCAGCTGGCCGGTGAGCCGGTGACCAACGCCGAACACGTGGAGCGGGCGCTGAAAGCCAAGGCCACGCGCACCGGCCGGGTGTCGGCGCGCATCCTCGACGACATGCTGGCCGGCACCATCCTGATCGACACCGAGGGCGCGGCCGTGGGCAAGTGCAACGGCCTCACGGTGCTGGAGGTGGGGGACTCGGCGTTCGGCGTGCCGGCGCGGATTTCCGCCACCGTCTACCCGGGTGGTTCGGGCATCGTCGACATCGAGCGCGAGGTCAACCTGGGCCAGCCGATCCACTCCAAAGGGGTGATGATCCTCACCGGCTACCTGGGCAGCCGCTACGCCCAGGAGTTTCCCCTGGAGATTTCCGCGAGCATCGCGCTGGAGCAGTCCTACGGCTACGTGGATGGCGACAGCGCCTCCCTGGGCGAGGCCTGCACGCTGATCTCGGCGCTGTCGCGCACGCCGCTGAAGCAGTGCTTCGCCATCACCGGCTCGATCAACCAGTTCGGCGAGGTGCAGGCCGTGGGTGGGGTGAATGAGAAGATCGAAGGCTTCTTCCGCCTGTGCGAGGCCAGGGGGCTGACCGGCGAGCAGGGGGTGATCATTCCCCACGCCAACGTCACCAACCTGATGCTCGACGAGCGGGTGGTGCAGGCCGTGCGCAAGGGCCAGTTCCATGTCTACGCCGTGCGCCAGGCCGACGAGGCCCTGAGCCTGCTGGTGGGCGAGCCGGCTGGCGCGCCGGATGAGAAGGGTCGCTTCCCGGCGGGCAGCATCAATGCGCGCGTGGTGGCCCGCCTGCGGGAGATCGCCGAGATGGGCATGGAGGAAGAGGAGAAGGCTCCCGCCAAGGACGCAGAGGCTGTTGCCGCCGCCGTCGTTGCCGAGAAGGCGCCGGAGCCCGCCAAGCCGAAGCGCAAGGCGCCCCCCCGGAAGGCACCTGTTGCCGACGGTGGCAAGGCGCCGGAATGACCTGACAGACGGTTTGACGTCGTGCCAGGGAGGGCGCGGCTGGTCAGGCTTCGAGCAAGGCCCCACAGCACAGGCGGGGCGGCGCTTCGGCGGTTTTGCAGACATTCATTCCACAGGGTTATCCACAGAAGGCGTGGATAAGAATTCCTCGCTTTCCCAGGTTTTCGGGGTGTAGGCTGGGCGCCAGGTCCACGCGAGGAATGCCGTCATGTCCCGCACCCTCTGCCTTACCCGTCAATGCCTGGGGCTGGTCACCCGTATCGAGTGCGTGATCCTGCCGCTGGCCGGTGACAACGGCCTGTGGACCCTCATCTGTGCGGCCGGCATTTCCGGCACCCAACCGTCCGCCATTCGCGCCCAGGGCCCGTTCCATGGGCCTTTCGTCGCCGAGTCGGTGATGGCGAGCATCGCTGACTGCCTAGGTGAGCTGGGCTACTGCCCCTGCGAGGAACCCATGACCTGGCGCCTGCACCAGCAGGCGGAGCTACGTCGCCTGAACCAGGCGCGAGGGCGCACGATGGGGGACTGCCTGTCGCGCCCCGACAGTTGATGGCGGTTTTTCGAGCAGCCGCTGCAACGCCTTAGGCACCGGCGGTGGTAGCGTTCCTTGCAGCGCTCATGCACAGGGTTATCCACAGCTTTCGGGGATATTTCCGGGCGTTTCATTCTGTTTTTCTAAAGGAGACTGCTCGCTATACTCGCCGCCATTTCCACCCCTGTTGCGAGGCTTCATGGAACGCTTTTTGGAAAATTCGATGTACGCGGCGCGCTGGCTGCTGGCGCCCATCTACTTCGGCCTGTCGTTGGCGTTGCTGGCGCTGGCGCTGAAGTTCTTCCAGGAGATCTACCACGTCATTCCCCACGTCTTCGAGAAGACCGAGGGTGAACTGATCCTGGTCCTGCTCTCGCTGATCGACATGTCCCTGGTCGGTGGCCTGCTGGTGATGGTGATGATCTCCGGTTACGAGAATTTCGTGTCGCAACTGGACATCGACGAGAACAAGGAGAAGCTCAGCTGGCTGGGCAAGATGGACTCCGGTTCGCTGAAGATGAAGGTGGCGGCGTCCATCGTGGCGATCTCGTCCATCCATCTTCTGCGGGTCTTCATGGATGCGCAGAACATCGATAACGACAAGATCCTCTGGTACGTGGTGGTGCACATGACCTTCGTGATCTCGGCGTTCGCCATGGGCTACCTGGACAAGATGAGCAAGAGCAGTCACTGAGCCTTGCTGCAGCGGCCGCCCGCCCGCCTTCCAGGCCGGCGGGCGGTTTCTTTTCCGGGGTAGGGCGGTGCCAGGGGCTGTGCTAGTCTGGCCGACCTTTTTTCCCTGTGCGGAGCCCGGCCATGTCCGAACTCGATCTTTCCAGTGATGAATCCCGCGTCAGCTACGGCATTGGCCGCCAGCTGGGTGACCAGATCCGTGACAACCCTCCGCCCGGCGTGAGCATCGATGCGGTGGTCGCCGGCCTGCGCGATGCCTTTGCTGGCGTGGAAAGCCGTGTCGAGGCGGCTGACCTGAACGCGGCGTTCCGGGTCATCCGCGAGCGCATGCAGGCCCAGGCTCAGGCCCAGGCTGAAGCGGCGGCTGGCGAAGGCCGTGCCTATCTGGCGGAGAACGCCAAGCGCGAAGGTGTGACCGTGCTGCCGTCCGGCCTGCAGTTCGAGGTGCTGGTGGCGGGCGAGGGCGCCAAGCCGTCGGCCGAAGACACCGTGCGCACCCACTACCACGGTACGCTGATCGACGGCACCGTGTTCGACAGCTCCTACAACCGCGGCGAGCCGGCCGAGTTCCCGGTGGGTGGCGTGATCCCAGGTTGGGTCGAGGCCCTGCAACTGATGAATGCCGGCAGCAAGTGGCGCCTGCACGTACCCAGCGAACTGGCCTATGGCGCGCAGGGCGTGGGCAGCATCCCGCCCCATAGCGTGCTGGTGTTCGATGTGGAGCTGCTGGCGATCCTCTGATCCCGCGAAGAGCGATGCCCGGGCCGGCCGTCCTGGCCTGCCCGGGCACCTGCGGGGCCTTGTCAGCCCCGTTTGCAGGCGAGCGCCCCGGGGCGCCCGCTTGCGGGTGGCGCGTCCTGCACCACCCGGATCTCCGTCATGCCAGGTGGGCGTCCTGTTGCGGCCTCAAGGCCCGCGCGTAGCAGAACAGGAAGAGGTTGCGCACCAGTTCCTTGAGCACCAGTGGCTCGCTGGAGTTCAGGCCGGCAAGGTCGAGGTCGCCTTGGTCACGCAGTTCGTCGAGGGCTTCTTCTTCCAGTACGGCGCAGATTTCCCCGGTTTCGCGGTGGAGGATGCGCAGGTAGGGGTGGGGGCGATCCAGCCAGGCATCGATCAGGTAGGTCATGGCTCATCTCCTTGAAAAGCTGTGAGATGAGAATAATTCCTATTATCAAAATAGCAAGGGTCTATTGCTGCCTTTCGTCGCCAGCCGTTTTCTGCGGGCATGAAAAAGCCCGCCGTATGAGGCGGGCTTCCCGGTGAGCGCTTTGGCTCAGTGCGTGCGTGCGACGGCGAACTGCGTCAGCTCGATCATGGCGTCGCGGTGCTCGCTGGGCGGCAGGGCGTCCAGGCAGGCGATGGCACGCTCGGCATAGTCGCGGGCGAGGCGGGCGGTGTAGTCGAGGGCGCCGGCGGCTTCCACGGCTTCACGGATGCCCTCCAGGTCCTGGCTGCCGCCTTGCTGGATGGCCTTGCGGACCAGAGCGGCCTGATCGGGGCTGCCGTCACGCATGGTGACGATCAGCGGCAGGGTCGGCTTGCCTTCGGCGAGGTCGTCGCCGACGTTCTTGCCAAGGGTAGTGGCATCACCGCGGTAGTCGAGCAGGTCGTCCACCAGCTGGAAGGCGATGCCGAGGTAGTCACCGAAGGTCCGCAGGGCTTCGGCCTGGGCTTCGCTGGCACCGGCGAGTACGGCGGCGCTGTGGGTGGAAGCCTCGAAGAGCATCGCGGTCTTGCCGCGGATGACTTCCATATAGGTCTCTTCGGTGGTGCTGGCGTCGCGGATCTTCGACAGCTGCAGTACTTCGCCTTCTGCGATGACGCGGGTGGCCTGGGAAATGATGCGCATCACCGGCATGGAGCCCAGCTCGACCATCATTTCGAAGGAGCGCGCATAGAGGAAGTCGCCCACCAGCACGCTCGGCGCGTTGCCCCACAGGGCATTGGCGGTGGAGCGGCCGCGGCGCAGGCCCGAGGCATCGACGACGTCGTCGTGCAGCAGGGTGGAGGTGTGCAGGAATTCGATGGTGGCGGCCAGCAGGCGCAGTTGATCGCCGCCGAATCCGAGGGCATTGCCGCTGAGCAGGACCAGCAGCGGGCGCAGGCGCTTGCCGCCGGCGGAGACGATGTAGTCGCCGATCTTCTCGACCAGGGGTACGCGGGAGGTGAGTTGCCGACGGATGATGTCGTCGACTGCGGTAAAATCGTCCGCCACCACGCGGTAGAAGGCCTGGGGTTGCATCAGCGAGGGGTGCTCCTTTGAGAATGCGCGGCATGCTAGGGGGCGGGTAGGGGGCTGTCAAGGCAAGCCCCGCCGGTGCTTGCGCGGCTTTTGCGGCTTGCGTACAATCGCGGCCCCTGAACTTCCTTGGGCATTTCCCTGCCTTACGCAATTGCACGGGTTCCAGTTCCGGCCCCATGCAGCCATGCCGACCCATTCCTCTTTCTATAAAGCGTCGGGTGAGCAGGTTTAACGGAGAAAATCCATGTACGCAGTTATCGTTACCGGCGGCAAGCAGTACAAAGTCGCTGAAGGTGAATTCCTGAAGATCGAGAAGCTGGAAGTCGCCACTGGCGAATCCGTGACTTTCGATCGCGTTCTGCTGATCGGCAATGGCGACGACGTGAAAATCGGCGCTCCGGTTGTCGATGGCGCCAAAGTGGTTGCCGAAGTGGTCTCTCAAGGCCGTCACGACAAGGTTCGCATCATCAAGTTCCGTCGTCGTAAGCACCACATGAAGCGTCAGGGCCACCGCCAGTGGTTCACTGAAATCAAGATCACCGGCATCCAGGCCTAATTTCCTTTTTGGAGGATTTGACTCATGGCACACAAAAAAGCTGGCGGTTCTACCCGCAACGGTCGCGACTCAGAAAGTAAACGCCTTGGCGTGAAACTGTACGGCGGCCAAGTCATCAAGGCTGGCAACATCATCGTTCGTCAGCGTGGCACCAAGTTCCACGCAGGCGTTGGCGTTGGCCTGGGCAAGGACCACACCCTGTTCGCGAAAGTGGACGGCGTTGTGAAGTTCGAGGTCAAAGGCGCCTTCGGTCGCAAGTACGTGAGCGTCGTCGCGGCCTGATCGCGATCTCGCTGCAAAAGCCCTGTCTCGCGACGGGGCTTTTTTGTTTCTGACAGCGGAAACTGCGCATAGCGCCGGCTCCCTGTATCCTTGTGTTCCTTTTTAATTGGCCCGCCACCGTGGCGGGAGGCTTCCTGATGAAATTCGTCGATGAAGTTTCGATCTTTGTAAAAGCAGGCGACGGCGGCAATGGCCTGATGAGTTTCCGTCGCGAAAAATTCATTGAGAAAGGCGGCCCCAACGGTGGCGATGGTGGCGACGGCGGTTCCGTGTACATGGAAGCCGATCCGAACCTCAACACCCTGGTGGATTACCGCTATACCCGTCGTTTCGATGCCCAGCGTGGCGAGAACGGCGGCAGCAAGGACTGCACCGGCCGCAAGGGCGAAGACCTCGTCCTGCCGGTGCCGGTTGGCACCACGGTGATCGATGCCGGTACCCAGGAGATCATCGGTGACCTGACCGTGCCTGGTCAGCGCCTGCTGGTGGCTCAGGGTGGTTGGCATGGTTTGGGTAACACCCGCTTCAAGTCCAGTACCAACCGCGCGCCGCGCCAGACCACCAAGGGCAAGCCGGGCGAGTCCCGTGACCTCAAGCTGGAGTTGAAGGTGCTGGCTGACGTCGGTCTGCTGGGGCTGCCGAACGCGGGCAAGAGCACCTTCATCCGCGCGGTGTCGGCCGCCAAGCCGAAAGTGGCGGATTACCCCTTCACCACCCTGGTGCCGAACCTGGGTGTGGTCAGTGTCGGGCGCTTCAAGAGCTTCGTCGTGGCCGACATTCCGGGGTTGATCGAGGGCGCTGCCGAGGGTGCCGGCCTGGGGATTCGCTTCCTCAAGCACCTGGCGCGTACTCGCCTGCTGCTGCACATCGTCGACATGGCGCCGCTGGACGAGAGCGATCCGGCCGAGGCGGCTGCGACCATCGTCGAGGAGTTGGGACGCTTCAGCCCGGCGCTGACCGAGCGTGATCGCTGGCTGGTGCTGAACAAGGCTGACCAGTTGCTGGATGAAGAGCGCGAAGCGCGCATGAAAGAGGTGATCGAGCGCCTCGAATGGGAAGGGCCTGTTTTCGTCATTTCCGCCTTGGAGCGCGAAGGTACCGAGGCGTTGTCCCAGGAGATCATGCGTTATCTCGACGAGCGGACCCTGCGCATGGAAGAGGACCCGGCCTACGCCGAGTCGCTCGCCGAGCTGGACCAGCGCATCGAGGATGAGGCGCGCGCCCGCCTGCAGGCTCTGGATGATCGCCGTGCGCTGCGCCGTGCCGGCCTGAAGAGTGCCGACGCTGCCGACGACGATGATGATTTCTTTGATGATGAGGACGACGGCGACGGGCCGGAGATCTTCTACGTTCCCTGATGACCGCGCCTTCGGGCGCACCGGATGATCGCCATAGGCTGTGCGCCATGGGCCGCACGGCTTTCTAGCTAAGGTTGGAAGATATGCGGGACAAGGTGACTGGCGCGCAGCGCTGGGTGGTGAAGATCGGCAGTGCTTTGCTGACCGCTGATGGGCGTGGCCTCGATCGCGATGCCATGGCGGTGTGGGTGGAGCAGATGGTGGCGCTGCGTAATGCGGGCGTCGAACTGGTGCTGGTGTCGTCCGGCGCGGTAGCGGCGGGCATGAGCCGGTTGGGCTGGAATACCCGCCCGAAGGCCATGCACGAGCTGCAGGCTGCGGCTGCCGTCGGGCAGATGGGGCTGGTGCAGGCCTGGGAATCCAGTTTTGCCGAGCATGGCCGTGGCACTGCCCAGATCCTCCTGACTCACGACGACCTTTCCGACCGCAAGCGCTACCTCAATGCGCGCAGCACCCTGCGTGCGCTGGTCGATCTGGGTGTGATTCCCGTCATCAACGAGAACGACACGGTTGTCACCGATGAGATCCGCTTCGGTGACAACGACACCCTGGCGGCCCTGGTGGCCAACCTGGTGGAGGCGGACCTGCTCGTTATCCTCACCGATCGCGATGGCATGTTCGATGCTGATCCGCGTCACAACCCCGATGCCCAACTGATTTTCGAAGCGCGTGCCGATGATCCAGCGCTGGATGCCGTGGCGGGCGGAACTGGTGGTGCGCTGGGGCGCGGTGGCATGCAGACCAAGCTGCGTGCGGCGCGCTTGGCGGCGCGCTCCGGGGCGCACACGATCATCGTCGGTGGCCGTATCGAGCGCGTGCTGGATCGCCTGAAGAGCGGCGAGCGCCTGGGTACGCTCCTGGCGCCCGAGCGCGGCATGCTGGCCGCCCGCAAGCAGTGGTTGGCGGGCCACCTGCAGACCCGCGGCACCCTGGTGCTGGATGCGGGGGCGGTGAAGGCGTTGCGTTCCGACCACAAAAGTCTGCTGCCGGTAGGGGTGAAGGCGGTGCAGGGCAGCTTCCGTCGCGGTGAGATGGTGGTGTGCGTCGACCCCGAGGGGGGCGAAGTGGCGCGTGGCCTGGTGAACTACAGCGCCCTGGAGGCGCAGAAGATCATTGGCCAGTCGTCCGAGATGGTGGAGAAGCTGCTGGGCTACATGGGTGAGCCTGAGCTGGTGCATCGGGACAACCTGGTCCTGATCTGACGAGGAGGTGTCATGAGGCTTCTGAGGGGATTGCTGGCGGCCGTGGCTGCGATGCCGATGCTGGCGGCGGCCGAGGAGATCGGGTCGGTCTCCACCGTGTTCAAGTGGCTCGGGCCCAATGACAAGATCGTCATCGAGGCGTTTGACGACCCCAAGGTGGAAGGGGTGACCTGCTACCTGTCGCGAGCCAAGACCGGTGGCGTGAAAGGTGGCCTGGGTCTGGCCGAGGATCGCGCGGAGGCCTCCATTGCCTGTCGGCAGGTGGGGCCTGTGCGTTTCACGGCTGACCTGAAGGATGGCGAGGAAGTGTTCAAGGAGCGTACGTCGCTGGTGTTCAAGACCATGCAGGTGGTGCGCTTCTTCGATCGCAAGCGCAACACGCTCGTCTATCTGGTCTACAGCGATCGCATCATCGAGGGTAGTCCGCAGAACGCGGTGACGGCCATTCCGATCATGCCCTGGCCGAACAAGCCCTGAGTCAACGATGGAAAGCCCGGTTTGCCGGGCTTTTTGTTGCCTGGTGAACATGCAGTGCCAAATCGCGGGCAATAAAAAACCGGCCATCAGGCCGGTTTTTCGTACAAGAACGAGCTTAGGCGGCAGCCTGGCCCAGCGCCTTGATGTGCGCGTTCAGGCGGCTCTTGTGACGAGCAGCCTTGTTCTTGTGGATGATGCCTTTGTCGGCCATGCGGTCGATGACCGGTACAGCAGCGGTGTAGGCTGCTTGGGCCTTGGGCAGGTCCTTGGCGTCGAGCGCCTTGACTACGTTTTTGATGTAGGTACGGACCATGGAGCGCAGGCTGGCGTTATGGCTACGACGCTTCTCAGCCTGTTTCGCGCGTTTTTTGGCAGAAGGTGTATTGGCCACCGTCAAGCTCCTCGGAAACTGGGGGATACGAACAAATAAGGCCGCGAATCATGCCGATGCGCTGTGGCGATGTCAAGGGCGGTTGAGTGCCCTTGCCGTGGCGGGCGACGAGCGTGCAGCGTGATTTCTTCGCTGCGCAGCTCTACACTCGCGCGCTCCGGGGCAGCCCGGGCGTCGGCTTCTGCGGTCGCGCATTCTTTCCTTCGGCCTCCTGGGATGCAAGCCTTTACGTCATGAATCTGCTCAAGTCGCTGGCCGCCGTCAGCTCCATCACCATGCTGTCGCGGGTACTGGGCTTCGTTCGCGACACCATCGTGGCCCGTGCCTTCGGTGCCGGCATGGCCACGGATGCCTTCTTCGTTGCCTTCAAGCTGCCCAACCTGCTGCGGCGGATCTTCGCCGAGGGGGCCTTCTCACAGGCCTTCGTCCCGATCCTGGCGGAGTACAAGAGCCAGCAGGGCGAGGAGGCGACCCGGACCTTCATCGCCTATGTGGCCGGACTGCTGACCCTGGCGCTGGCGCTGGTCACGGCGCTGGGCATTCTTGCAGCACCCTGGGTGATCTATGCCACCGCTCCGGGCTTCACTGACACCCAGGAGAAGTTCGAGCTGACCACCGACCTCTTGCGGGTCACCTTTCCCTATATCTTCCTGATTTCGCTGTCGTCCCTGGCCGGGGCGGTGCTGAACACCTGGAACCGCTTTGCGGTGCCGGCCTTCGTGCCGACGCTGCTGAACGTGGCGATGATCGTCTTTGCGGTGTTCCTCACGCCTTACTTCCATCCACCGGTGATGGCGCTGGCCTGGGCGACCCTGGCGGGTGGGCTGGCCCAGTTGCTGTTCCAGCTGCCGGCGCTCAAGCGCATCGGCATGCTCGTGCTGCCGCGTCTGAACCTGCGCGATGCCGGCGTCTGGCGGGTGCTGAAGCAGATGGGGCCGGCCATCTTCGGGGTCTCCGTAAGCCAGATCTCGCTGATCATCAACACCATCTTCGCGTCCTTCCTGGTGGCCGGTTCGGTGTCCTGGATGTACTACGCCGACCGCCTGATGGAGCTGCCCTCCGGCGTGCTTGGCGTGGCGCTTGGCACCATCCTGCTGCCGTCGCTGGCCAAGACCTACGCCAACGATGACCGCACAGCCTATTCCGAGCTGCTGGATTGGGGGCTGCGCCTGTGTTTCCTGCTGGTGCTGCCCTGCGCCCTGGCGCTGGCGCTGCTCGCCGAGCCGCTGACGGTGTCGCTGTTCCAGTACGGCAAGTTCACCGCCCATGACGCACTGATGACCCAGCGTGCGCTGATCGCCTACGCCGTCGGTCTGCTCGGGATCATCCTGGTGAAGGTCCTGGCGCCTGGCTTCTATGCCCGGCAGAACATCCGTACCCCGGTGCGTATCGCCCTGCTGACCCTGGTGGTGACCCAGTTGCTCAACCTGGTGCTGATCGGGCCGTTGCAGCACGCCGGCCTGGCGCTGGCCATCGGGCTGGCGGCCTGTCTCAACGCCGCCTTGCTGTTCTGGCAGTTGCGCCGGCAACGTCTTTTTCTGCCCCAACCGGGCTGGGGTGTGTTCCTGCTCAAGCTGCTGGTAGCGGTTGCGGTGATGGGGGCGATCCTCGTGCTGGGGGGGAGCTGGCTGCCGGCCTGGGACAGCGGTGGCATGCCTGAGCGCCTGGCGCGGCTGATGCTGCTGGTGGTCGCCGGTGCCGGCAGTTATTTCGCCACCCTGGCGGTGCTGGGTTTCCGCCTTCGCCACTTCGCTCGCCGGGCTGTCCGATAGCGGGGTCTTGCCCTCCGGAGAGCGGCTTTGCGACACGTCAGACGTGCCTGTTGTGATGGCGCGGCTGTGCGTATAATCGGCCACTTTGTGAACAAGACGTGTGCTATGCAGCTGGTCCGAGGTCTTCATAACCTGCGGCCCCGATCCGGGGGCTGCGTTGCCACCATCGGCAATTTCGACGGCGTCCACCGGGGGCACCAGGCCATTCTCAAGCGCCTGCGCGAACGTGCGGCCGAGCTGGGCGTACCCAGCTGCGTGGTGATCTTCGAACCCCAGCCCCGTGAGTTCTTCGGTCCCGATACCGCCCCCGTCCGCCTGACGCGCCTGCGCGACAAGCTCGAGCTGCTGGCCGGTGAGGGCGTGGATTTCGTCCTGTGCCTGGCGTTCAACCGGCGCTTGCGCGAGCTGTCCGCTGCCGAGTTCGTCCATGCGGTGCTGGTGGAAGGGCTGGGTGTGCACCACCTGGAGATCGGTGACGACTTCCGCTTCGGCTGTGATCGTGCCGGCGATTTCGCCTTCCTCCAGGCTGCCGGGGCAGCCGAGGGCTTTACCGTCGAGGCCGCTGCCACCGTCGAACTGGATGGCATGCGGGTCAGCAGCACCCGTGTCCGCGAGGCCCTGGCCGCCGCCGACTTCCCGCTGGCCGAGCACCTGCTCGGGCGGCCCTTCAGCATCACCGGCCGTGTCCTGCATGGCCAGAAACTGGCGCGGCAGCTCGGCACGCCGACTGCCAATGTGCAACTCAAGCGACGCCGTGTACCGCTCTCCGGGGTCTTCCTGGTCAGCGTGGAGCTGGATGGCCAGCGCCTGCCTGGTGTCGCGAACATCGGCGTGCGCCCCACCGTGAAAGGGGACGGCAACGCCCATCTGGAAGTGCACCTGTTGGACTTCGCCGCGAGCCTCTACGACCGGCGCCTCAGCGTCACCTTCCACCGCAAGCTGCGCGAAGAGCAGCGTTTCGCCTCCCTGGAGGCCCTCAAGTCGGCGATCGACGCGGACGTCGCCGCAGCCCGTGCCTACTGGCAGGGCGCCCACCTTCAATGATGAGCCTGGACTGACATGACCGATTACAAAGCGACCCTCAACCTGCCGGAAACGGCATTCCCGATGAAGGCCGGTCTTCCCCAGCGTGAGCCGGAGACCCTGCAGCGCTGGGACTCCATTGGGCTCTACCAGAAGCTGCGCCAGATCGGTGAGGGCCGCCCCACGTTCGTCCTGCACGATGGCCCGCCCTATGCGAACGGCGAGATCCACATCGGTCACGCGCTGAACAAGATCCTCAAGGACATCATCGTCCGTTCCAAGACCCTGTCCGGCTACGACGCACCCTATGTGCCGGGCTGGGACTGCCATGGCCTGCCCATCGAGCACAAGGTGGAGACCACCCACGGCAAGAACCTGCCGGCGGACAAGGTCCGTGAGCTGTGCCGTGCCTACGCCACCGAGCAGATCGAGCAGCAGAAGACCGACTTCATCCGCCTGGGTGTGCTGGGTGACTGGGGCAACCCCTACAAGACCATGAACTTTGCCAACGAGGCCGGCGAGATTCGCGCCCTGGCCGAGATGGTCAAGGGCGGCTTCGTGTTCAAGGGCCTTAAGCCGGTCAACTGGTGCTTCGATTGCGGTTCGGCCCTGGCCGAGGCCGAGGTTGAGTACAAGGACAAGCAGTCCGACGCCATCGACGTCGCCTTCCCGGTAGAGGACGCCGACAAGCTGGCCGCCGCCTTCGGCCTGGCCAGCCTTTCCAAGCCGGCCGCCATCGTGATCTGGACCACCACGCCCTGGACCATCCCGGCCAACCAGGCGCTGAACGTCCACCCTGAATTCGAGTACGCCCTGGTGGACACCGGCGCTCGCCTGCTGGTGCTGGCGACCGAACTGGTGGAGTCCTGTCTGGCTCGCTATGGCCTGGAAGGTCAGGTGATCGCCACTGCCAAGGGCGAGGCGCTGGAGCACATTCGCTTCCGTCACCCCTTCTACGAGCGCTTCTCCCCGGTCTACCTGGCCGAGTACGTCGAGCTGGGCGCCGGCACGGGTGTGGTGCACTCCTCGCCGGCTTACGGTGAAGACGACTTCCGTACCTGCAAGGCGTACGGCATGAGCAACGACGACATCCTCAGCCCGGTGCAGAGCAACGGTGTGTATGTGGCTGACCTGCCGTTCTTCGGCGGCCAGTTCATCTGGAAGGCCAACCCGCTCATCGTCGCCAAGCTGGAAGAAGTGGGCGCGCTGCTCAAGCACGAGGCGATCAAGCACAGCTACATGCACTGCTGGCGCCACAAGACCCCGCTGATCTACCGTGCCACCGCCCAGTGGTTCGTCGGCATGGACAAGCAGCCCAACCAGGGCGGCACCCTGCGCGAGCGCGCCCTGGCGGCCATCGAACAGACCCAGTTCATCCCGGCCTGGGGCCAGGCACGTCTGCACAGCATGATCGCCGGCCGTCCCGACTGGTGCATCTCGCGCCAGCGCAACTGGGGCGTACCCATCCCGTTCTTCCTGCACAAGGCCACCGGCGAGCTGCACCCGCGCACCGTCGAGCTGATGGAGGAAGTGGCCAAGCGCGTCGAGCAGCAGGGCATCGAGGCCTGGTTCAAGCTGGAGCCGGCCGAGCTGTTGGGCGACGAGGCTGGTGACTACGAGAAGATCCTCGACACCCTGGACGTCTGGTTCGACTCCGGCACCACCCATTGGCACGTGCTGCGTGGTTCGCACCCGCAAGGCCACGCCAGCGGTCCGCGTGCGGACCTCTACCTGGAAGGTTCCGACCAGCACCGCGGCTGGTTCCATTCCTCGTTGCTGACCGGCAGCGCCATCGACGGCCATGCGCCCTACAAGGGCCTGCTGACCCATGGCTTCACCGTGGACGAGCGCGGCCACAAGATGTCCAAATCCCTGGGTAACACCGTGGCGCCGCAGAAGATCAACAACACCCTGGGCGCCGACATCCTGCGTCTGTGGGTTGCGGCCACCGACTACTCGGGCGAGATGGCCGTTTCCGACCAGATCCTGCAGCGCAGCGCCGACGCCTACCGGCGTATCCGCAACACCGCGCGCTTCATGCTGGCCAACCTCAACGGTTTCGATCCGGCCCGCGACCTGCTCCCGCCGGAGCAGATGCTCGACCTCGATCGCTGGGCGCTGGACGCCGCTGCCCGCCTGCAGGACGAGATCCTCGAGGCCTACGGCGAGTACCGCTTCTGGAACGTCTACTCGAAGCTGCACAACTTCTGCGTGCAGGAGCTGGGCGGTTTCTACCTCGACATCATCAAGGACCGTCAGTACACCACCCGTGCCGACAGCGTGGCCCGTCGTTCCTGCCAGACCGCGCTGTTCCACATCACCGAGGCGCTGGTGCGCTGGATCGCGCCGATCCTGGCCTTCACCGCTGAGGAGATCTGGCAGTACCTGCCGGGTGAGCACAACGAGTCGGTCATGCTGAACACCTGGTACGAAGGCCTGGCCCGCCTGCCGGAAGGTTTTGCCCTGGATGCGGCCTACTGGACCCGCGTCATGGCGGTGAAAGGGGCGGTCAACAAGGAACTGGAAGCCCTGCGCTCGGCCAAGGCCATTGGCGGCAACCTGCAGGCCGAAGTCACCCTGTTCGGCGATGACGCCCTGCAGGCCGATCTGGCCAAGCTGGGCAACGAGCTGCGCTTCGTGCTCATCACTTCCACTGCTGAAGTCCGCCCGGCGGGCGAGGCGCCGGAGCAGGCCGTGGCCACCGAGGTGCCTGGCCTGAAGCTGCGCATTCTCAAGTCCGGACACGCCAAGTGCGGTCGTTGCTGGCACCACCGTGCCGACGTCGGCACCCACGCGGCGCACCCGGAGCTGTGCGGTCGTTGCGTGGAGAACATCGAAGGCGCCGGCGAGGTTCGCCACCATGCCTGAGGCCCGTTTCGGTCGGCTGGGCTGGCTGCTGCTGAGCGTCCTGGTGTTCCTGCTGGACCAGGGCACCAAGTGGGCAGTGCTGGACCTGATCCCCAAGCACACCCGCATCACGGTGATCCCCGGCTGGTTCGACTGGACCCACGTCTACAACACCGGCGCTGCCTTCAGCTTCCTGGCGGACAGCTCGGGCTGGCAGCGCTGGCTGTTCGCGATCATCGCCATCGTGGTGAGCGGCGTACTGGTGGTCTGGCTCAAGCGTCTGAAGGCCGACGAGACCTGGCTGGCCATCGCCCTGGCCGCCGTGCTCGGCGGCGCGTTGGGCAACCTGTACGACCGCGTGGTGCTGGGCCACGTGGTCGACTTCATCCTGGTGCACTGGCAGGACCGCTGGTACTTCCCGGCGTTCAACCTGGCCGACACCGCGATCACCCTCGGCGCCATCATGCTGGCGCTGGATATGTTCAAGACGAAGAAGTCCGGAGAAGCCGCCCATGACTGAGTCCCTCGCCACCGAGCTGCGCATCGGCCCGGACCGTGAAGTGACGCTGAACTTCGCCATCAAGCTGGAGAACGGCGACGTGGTTGACAGCACCTTCGGCAAGCAGCCAGCCACCTTCAAGGTCGGCGACGGCAACCTGCTACCGGGCTTCGAGAATGCGCTGTTCGGCCTCAAGGCCGGCGATCGCCGCGAGCTGCCCATCAGCCCCGAGCAGGGTTTCGGCCAGCCGAACGAGCAGAATGTCCAGGTCATGCCCCGTGGCCAGTTCCAGGACATGGAGCTGTCCGAAGGCCTGCTGATCATCTTCAACGATGCCGCCAACGCCGAGTTGCCCGGTGTCGTGAAGGCCTTCGACGCTGACCGCGTGACCATAGACTTCAACCACCCGCTGGCCGGCAAGACGCTGCGCTTCGATGTGGAAATCCTGGCGGTTCGTCCGCTCTGATCCGTTTCCCGGCAGGGGAGGGCGGCCGGCAGGCCTGGAGGTAACAAGCATGCAGATCAAACTCGCCAACCCCCGTGGGTTCTGTGCCGGCGTGGACCGTGCCATCGAGATCGTCAACCGTGCGCTGGAAGTGTTCGGCCCGCCGATCTACGTCCGCCACGAAGTGGTGCACAACAAGTTCGTCGTCGAAGACCTGCGCGCCCGTGGCGCCGTGTTCGTCGAAGAGCTGGATCAGGTGCCGGACAACGTCATCGTCATCTTCAGCGCCCATGGTGTGTCCCAGGCCGTGCGCCAGGAGGCCGAGCGCCGCGGCCTCAAGGTGTTCGACGCCACCTGCCCGCTGGTGACCAAGGTGCACATGGAGGTGGCCCGCTACAGCCGTGACGGCCGCGAATGCGTGCTGATCGGCCACGCCGGTCACCCGGAAGTGGAAGGCACCATGGGCCAGTACGACTCCGCCAATGGCGGTGCGATCTACCTGGTGGAGAACGAGGACGATGTGGAGCGCCTGGTGGTTCGCAACCCGGAAGCTCTGTCCTTCGTCACCCAGACGACCCTTTCCATGGACGACACCAGCCGCGTGATCGATGCCCTGCGGGCGCGCTTCCCCTCCATCGGCGGGCCGCGCAAGGACGACATCTGCTACGCCACCCAGAACCGCCAGGACGCGGTGAAGCAACTGGCTGACGAAAGCGATGTGGTGCTGGTGGTGGGCAGCCCCAACAGCTCCAACTCCAACCGCCTGCGCGAACTTGCCGAGCGCATCGGCACCCCGGCCTACCTGATCGACGGCGCCGAAGACCTGCAGCAAGGCTGGTTCGCCGGTGTGCAACGGGTCGGCATCACCGCCGGCGCCTCTGCCCCCGAGGTGCTGGTGCAGGGCGTGATCCAGCAACTGCGCGAGTGGGGCGCCGAGGTTGCGCTGGAGCTGGACGGGCGGCCGGAGAACGTTACCTTCTCGATGCCCAAGGAGCTGCGGGTCAAGGCGATCTGAGCTACGGCAGTGAATAAAAAACGGTTCTTCGCGGAATCAGGGGAAAGAGCGAGTTGACAGTCAGGGAGGTAGGTAGATTGGCAGTCACCAAACGAACCAACCCCC
>NZ_LXJQ01000028.1:0-71957 GCF_001728925.1 Pseudomonas sp. 1D4 | reverse complement strand
TCGACGATCAGCATCAGAGAAAAGGGCCCTTCGGGGCCCTTTTCTTTTGGATTGGTTAAAAGTTGACACCCTCTGGGGGCGTCCGTACAATTGCGCCTCCTTTTAACAGGCGCAGTCCGTCTGTTGGGGGCAAGCAGAGATAGAGTCTGAGGTCAAAATGCAAAACCAACAAATCCGTATTCGGTTGAAGGCTTTTGACCATCGCCTGATCGATCAATCCACCCAGGAAATCGTGGAAACCGCGAAACGTACTGGTGCTCAGGTGCGTGGTCCGATTCCTCTGCCTACTCGCAAGGAGCGGTATACCGTTCTGATCTCTCCGCACGTCAACAAGGACGCGCGCGATCAGTACGAAATCCGCACTCATAAGCGTGTTCTGGACATCGTCCAGCCGACGGATAAAACCGTTGACGCGCTGATGAAGCTCGACCTTGCTGCAGGCGTGGAAGTGCAGATCAGCCTCGGCTAATAACCTTCGGGTTCTTAGTCGTGTAACGCTCTGAAATGGGCGGCCATAGCGGGTGAAAGCCCCGTACACTCATGAGGTTTACAACATGACTATTGGTGTAGTCGGTCGTAAGTGCGGCATGACCCGCATTTTCACCGAAGAAGGTGTCTCCATTCCGGTTACGGTCATCGAGATCGAGCCGAATCGTGTGACCCAGTTCAAAAGCGAAGAGTCCGATGGCTATCGCGCCGTACAGGTAACTGTCGGCGAGCGTCGTGCTTCTCGCGTAACCAAGGCCCAGGCCGGTCACTTCGCCAAGGCGAGTGTGGCTGCTGGTCGTGGTGTCTGGGAGTTCCGCCTTGAAGAGGGCGAGTACCAGGCTGGCGACCAGATCACTGCCGAGATCTTCCAGGCTGGTCAGCTGGTTGATGTCACGGGTCAGTCCAAAGGTAAAGGCTTCGCCGGTACCATCAAGCGCTGGAATTTCCGTGGTCAAGACAACACCCACGGTAACTCCGTTTCTCACCGCGTCCCGGGCTCCATTGGCCAGTGCCAGACTCCTGGTCGTGTCTTCAAGGGCAAGAAAATGTCCGGTCACCTCGGTGCCGAGCGCGTAACCGTCCAGTCCCTGGAAGTGGTTCGTGTCGATGCTGAGCGCAACCTGCTGCTGGTCAAGGGTGCTGTTCCCGGCGCCACCGGTGGCGACGTGCTCGTGCGTCCGGCTGCCAAGGCTCGCGGTTAAGAGAGGAAGCTGAGATGCAATTGAATGTAAGTGGCGCTCAGGCTATCGAAGTCAGCGAGCGTACCTTTGGTGGTGAGTTCAACGAGACCCTGGTTCACCAAGCTGTCGTGGCCTACATGGCTGGCGGTCGTCAGGGCACCCGTGCACAGAAGACCCGCTCCGAAGTTTCTGGTGGTGGCAAGAAGCCGTGGCGTCAGAAGGGTACCGGTCGTGCCCGTGCTGGCACCATTCGCAGCCCCATTTGGCGCTCCGGTGGTACCACCTTTGCTGCCAAGCCCCAGGATCACTCCCAGAAGCTCAACAAGAAGATGTACCGCGCAGCGCTGCGCTCCATCCTCTCCGAGCTGGTTCGTCAGGACCGCCTGGTCGTAGTGCCTGAGTTCGCTGTTGAGGCGCCGAAGACCAAAGCCCTGCTGGGCAAGCTGAATGGTCTGGGTCTGAGCGACGTGCTGATCATCTCCGATGACGTCGACCAGAACCTGTACCTTGCCGCTCGTAACCTGCCTCACGTCGATGTGCGTGATGTTCAGGGTTCCGATCCGGTAAGCCTGATCGCCTATGACAAGGTGCTGGTCACCGTGTCGGCCATCAAGAAATTCGAGGAGCTGCTGGCATGAACCAGGAACGCGTATTCAAAGTGCTGGTTGGCCCGCACATCTCCGAGAAGGCTACCGTTCTGGCAGATGGCAAGAGCCAATTCGTCTTCAAGGTTGCTTCCGATGCAACCAAGCTGGAAATCAAGAAGGCCGTAGAGAGCCTGTTCAGCGTGAAGGTCGCCGCAGTCAATACCCTGAACGTAAAGGGCAAGACTAAGCGCACCGTTCGTGGTCTGGGCAAGCGCAATGACTGGAAGAAAGCGTACATCGCTCTCCAGCCTGGCCAAGATCTCGATTTCGCCAGCAGCGCTGAGTAAAGGGGTGCATCATGGCAATCGTTAAATGCAAACCGACTTCCGCTGGCCGCCGTTTCGTGGTCAAGGTCGTCAACCAGGATCTGCACAAGGGTGCTCCCTATGCTCCGCTGGTTGAGAAGAAGTCCAAGTCCGGTGGTCGTAACAACAACGGCCGCATCACCACTCGTCATATCGGTGGTGGTCACAAGCAGCATTACCGCCTGGTCGACTTCCGTCGCAACAAGGATGGTATCCCTGCCGTTGTCGAGCGTATCGAATACGATCCGAACCGTACTGCGCACATCGCTCTGCTGAAGTACGCCGACGGCGAGCGTCGCTACATCATCGCTCCCAAGGGCGTTGTGGCGGGTGATCAACTGATCTCCGGTGCCCATGCGCCGATCAAGGCTGGCAACACCCTGCAGCTGCGCAATATCCCGGTTGGTAGCACCGTTCACGGTGTCGAGCTGAAGCCGGGTAAAGGTGCTCAACTGGTGCGTTCCGCTGGTGCTTCCGCTCAGTTGGTCGCCCGTGAAGGTGCCTATGTAACCCTGCGTCTCCGCTCCGGCGAAATGCGCAAGATTCTGGCCGAGTGCCGTGCGACTCTGGGCGAAGTCTCGAACTCCGAGCACAGCCTGCGTTCGCTGGGCAAGGCTGGTGCCAAGCGCTGGCGTGGCGTTCGTCCGACCGTTCGTGGTGTCGCCATGAACCCGGTCGACCACCCGCATGGTGGTGGTGAAGGTCGTACTTCTGGTGGTCGTCATCCGGTTTCGCCGTGGGGCTTCCCGACCAAGGGTGCGAAGACTCGCGCGAACAAACGCACTGACAACATGATTGTCCGTCGCCGTAAATAATCGAGGATACGACTGTGCCGCGTTCTCTGAAAAAAGGTCCCTTTATCGATCTTCACCTGTTGAAGAAGGTCGAAGTGGCGGTGGAAAAGAACGATCGCAAACCGGTCAAGACCTGGTCGCGTCGTTCTATTGTTCTGCCGCAGATGGTCGGTCTGACCATCGCTGTACACAACGGTCGCCAGCATGTACCCGTTCTCGTGAACGAAGACATGGTCGGCCACAAACTGGGCGAGTTCGCCGCTACCCGCACCTATCGCGGGCATGCTGCGGACAAAAAGGCCAAGCGTTAAGGGGTAAGGAAAGATGGAAGTAGCCGCTAAGCTGTCGGGCGCTCGAATCTCCGCCCAGAAAGCCCGCTTGGTCGCCGACCAGATCCGCGGGAAGAAGGTGGGCGAGGCGCTCAACCTGCTGTCCTTCAGCAGCAAGAAAGCCGCTGAAATCATGAAGAAAGTGCTGGAGTCGGCCGTAGCCAACGCCGAGCACAACGAAGGCGCTGATGTGGATGACCTCAAGGTCTCTACCGTTTTCGTTAACGAAGGGCGTTCGCTGAAGCGCATCATGCCGCGTGCCAAAGGCCGCGCTGATCGCATCGTCAAGCGGTCTTGCCATATCACTGTCAAGGTTGCGGACAAGTAACGGAGTCGATCAGATGGGTCAGAAAGTACATCCCACTGGCATTCGCCTGGGAATCGTCAAGGAGCACACCTCCGTCTGGTACGCAGATAAGCGCACTTATGCCGACTATCTGTTTGCCGATCTGAAGGTCCGTGAGTACCTCCAAGACAAACTAAAAAGCGCGTCCGTAAGCCGTATCGATATCCATCGTCCGGCTCAAACCGCACGCATCACCATCCACACCGCTCGTCCCGGCATCGTGATCGGCAAGAAGGGTGAGGATGTCGAGAAGCTGCGCCAGGACCTGACCAAGCAAATGGGTGTGCCTGTGCACATCAACATCGAAGAGATCCGCAAGCCGGAACTCGACGGTATGCTGGTTGCTCAGAGCGTTGCTCAGCAGCTCGAGCGTCGCGTTATGTTCCGTCGTGCCATGAAGCGTGCGGTACAGAACGCCATGCGTCTTGGTGCCAAAGGCATCAAGATCCAGGTCAGTGGTCGTCTCGGTGGTGCCGAGATCGCGCGTACCGAGTGGTACCGCGAAGGCCGTGTGCCCCTGCACACCCTGCGCGCCGACATTGATTACGCAACCTACGAGGCTCACACCACTTACGGTGTGATCGGTGTGAAGGTTTGGATCTTCAAGGGTGAGGTCATTGGTGGCCGCCAGGAAGAGCTGAAGCCCGTAGCGCCCGCTCCTCGTAAAAAAGCTGCTAAGTAAGGAGTACGCAAAATGCTGCAACCCAAGCGTACAAAATTCCGCAAGCAGATGACCGGCCACAACCGTGGTCTGGCTCACCGCGGTAGCAAGGTCAGCTTCGGCGAGTTCGCCCTGAAGGCGGTTTCTCGCGGTCGTCTCACCGCTCGCCAGATCGAAGCGGCACGTCGTGCCCTTACCCGTCACGTGAAGCGTGGCGGCAAGATCTGGATCCGTGTATTCCCCGACAAGCCCGTCACCAAGAAGCCCCTCGAAGTTCGTATGGGTAAAGGTAAGGGTGGCGTCGAGTACTGGGTAGCCCAGATCCAGCCGGGCAAGGTGCTCTACGAGATCGAGGGTGTTTCCGAAGAGCTGGCGCGTGAGGCCTTCGCCCTGGCTGCTGCAAAGCTGCCGCTCGCCACCTCCTTTGTTAAGCGGACGGTGATGTGATGAAAGCGAATGAACTTCGTGAAAAAACCGCAGAGCAGCTGAACGAGCAACTGCTCGGTCTGCTGCGCGACCAGTTCAACCTGCGTATGCAGAAGGCAACTGGCCAGTTGGGGCAGTCTCACCTGCTCTCGCAAGTGAAGCGCGACATCGCTCGCGTCAAGACTGTGCTGAACCAGCAGGCAGGTAAGTGATCATGGCTGAAGCTCAGAAAACCGTCCGTACGCTGACCGGCCGCGTCGTCAGCGACAAGATGGACAAAACCATCACCGTCCTGATCGAGCGCCGTGTAAAGCACCCGATCTACGGTAAATACGTGAAGCGCTCGACCAAGCTGCACGCTCACGACGAAACCAACCAGTGCCGCATCGGCGACAAGGTCACCATCCGTGAGACCCGTCCGCTGGCCAAGACCAAGTCCTGGGCGCTGGTGGAAATCGTCGAACGTGCCGTGGAAGTCTAAGGACTAAGGGTCGGAGAAAGATATGATTCAGACTCAATCCATGCTCGACGTCGCTGATAACAGCGGTGCTCGTCGCGTTATGTGCATCAAGGTCCTGGGTGGTTCGCACCGTCGTTATGCCGGTATCGGCGATATCATCAAGGTCACCGTCAAGGAAGCGATCCCCCGTGGCAAGGTCAAGAAAGGCCAGGTGATGACCGCTGTTGTGGTCCGCACCAAGCACGGTGTTCGTCGTCCTGATGGCTCCATCATCCGCTTCGATGGCAACGCTGCTGTTCTGCTGAACAACAAGCAGGAGCCGATCGGTACCCGCATCTTCGGGCCAGTGACCCGTGAGCTTCGTTCCGAGAAGTTCATGAAGATCGTCTCGCTCGCCCCTGAAGTGCTGTAAGGAGAAGCCGTCATGCAAAAGATTCGTCGTGACGACGAGATCATCGTCATCGCCGGCAAAGACAAGGGCAAGCGTGGCAAGGTGCTCAAGGTTCTCGCTGACGACCGTCTGGTCGTCGGTGGGATCAACCTGGTGAAGCGCCACACCAAGCCGAACCCGATGTCCGGCATCCAGGGCGGTATCGTCGAGAAGGAGGCGCCCCTGCACGTCTCCAACGTCGCCATCTTCAATAGCGAAACCAACAAGGCTGACCGCGTTGGCTTCAAAATCGAAGACGGCAAAAAAATTCGTGTCTTCAAGTCCACCCAGAAGCCGGTTGGCGCTTGAGAATCATAGGTAGAACACCATGGCACGACTGAAAGAGATTTACCGGAAGCAAATCGCGCCCAAGCTGAAAGAAGAGCTGAAGCTGGCCAACGTGATGGAAGTTCCGCGTGTTACCAAGATCACCCTGAACATGGGTCTCGGCGAAGCAATCGGTGACAAGAAAGTCATCGAGAACGCTGTAGCCGACCTGGAAAAAATCACCGGTCAGAAGGCCGTCGTGACCTACGCCCGCAAATCCATTGCCGGCTTCAAGGTCCGCGAAGGCTGGCCGATTGGTGTCAAGGTGACACTGCGTCGCGATCGTATGTACGAGTTCCTGGATCGCCTGCTCTCCATCTCCCTGCCGCGCGTTCGTGACTTCCGCGGCCTGAATGCCAAGTCCTTCGATGGTCGCGGCAATTACAGCATGGGCGTGAAAGAGCAGATCATCTTCCCGGAAATCGATTACGACAAGATCGATGCGCTGCGTGGTCTGGATATCACCCTGACCACCACCGCCCGCAATGATGATGAAGGTCGCGCTCTGCTGCGCGCTTTCAACTTCCCCTTCCGCAACTGATTGGAGCAGGAATATGGCCAAACAGAGCATGAAGAACCGCGAGCTGAAGCGTCAGCTGACGGTCGCCAAGTACGCCAAGAAGCGTGCCGAGCTCAAAGCTATCATTGCCAACCCGAACTCCACTCCGGAAGCGCGTTGGGAAGCCCAGGTAGCTCTGCAGAAGCAGCCGCGTGACGCCAGCGCGTCGCGCCTGCGTAACCGCTGCCGCATCACTGGCCGTCCGCACGGCGTTTACCGCAAGTTCGGGCTGTCCCGTAACAAGCTGCGTGAAGCTGCCATGCGTGGTGACGTTCCCGGTCTGGTCAAAGCCAGCTGGTGATGTCAGAGGTCGACGCCAGTCGTCGGCCTTTCATGGATGTTTCGAATCAAGCCCCGCAAGGGGCTTGATTCGTTTCTGGGGTCTCTCTAGAATATTCGGCTCGCCCGATTCAGGCCTTCTTGTGCCTGAAGCTCGCAGGTGACTCTAGCCGCAAGGCTATTCTTTTGTATTTAGGAGCAACTAGCCCATGAGTATGCAGGACCCGTTAGCGGACATGCTAACTCGTATCCGTAATGCCCAGATGGCTGAAAAGTCTGTCGTAAGCATGCCGTCCTCCAAGCTGAAGGTGGCGGTAGCCAACGTTCTGAAGAACGAGGGTTACATCACGGGATACCAGGTCAGCAGCGATGTTAAGCCTCTGCTGTCCATCGAGCTGAAGTACTTCGAAGGCCGTCCGGTCATTGAAGAACTGAAGCGCGTAAGTCGTCCTGGCCTGCGCCAGTACAAGTCCGTCGATCAGCTGCCGAAGGTTCGTGGCGGTCTGGGCGTTTCGATCGTGTCCACCAACAAGGGTGTGATGACTGATCGTGCTGCTCGCGCCGCTGGCGTTGGTGGCGAAGTGCTTTGCACTGTGTTCTAAGGGGGTTGAAGCATGTCTCGCGTTGCTAAGAACCCCGTCAAGCTGCCTGCTGGTGTTGAAATCAAGCTGGCTGGTCAGCAACTTTCCGTTAAGGGCGCCAAGGGCACTCTTGAGCTGAAAGTCCATCCGTCCGTGGAAATCCTGCAGGAAAACGGCGAGCTCCGCTTCGCCGCTCGCAATGGCGACCAGCAGAACAAAGCCATGGCCGGTACCACCCGTGCGCTGGTGAACAACATGGTCGTAGGCGTCAGCCAAGGCTTCGAGCGCAAGCTCCAGCTGGTCGGCGTCGGCTACAAGGCTCAGGCCAAAGGCCAAGTGCTGTCCCTGGCTCTCGGCTTCTCCCATCCGGTTGACTACGAGCTTCCGCAAGGCGTAACCGCTGAAACCCCCAGCCAAACCGACATCCTGATCAAGGGTATCGACAAGCAGCTGGTTGGTCAGGTGGCCGCCGAGATCCGCGACTTCCGTCCGCCGGAGCCTTACAAAGGCAAGGGTGTACGTTACGCCGATGAAGTCGTGCGTCGTAAAGAAGCTAAGAAGAAGTAGGGCATAGCAAATGAGCGTAAAGAAAGAAACTCGTCTGCGTCGCGCTCGCAAGGCACGCCTGAAAATGCGCGAGCTGGAAGCCGTACGCCTCTGCGTATATCGCTCTTCCCAGCACATCTACGCCCAGGTCATTTCGGCCGACGGCGCCAAGGTCCTGGCCAGCGCCTCGACTCTGGACAAAGAACTGCGTAGCGGTGCCACCGGCAACGTTGACGCGGCCAAGAAAGTCGGCCAGCTGGTTGCCGAGCGCGCGAAAGCCGCTGGCGTTACCCAGGTAGCGTTCGATCGTTCTGGCTTCAAGTACCACGGTCGCGTCAAGGCGCTGGCCGATGCTGCTCGTGAAGGCGGGCTGGAGTTCTAAGTTATGGCGAACAATGAGCAAAAGCGCGACGAAGGCTACATCGAGAAGCTGGTTCAGGTTAACCGCGTTGCCAAGACCGTAAAAGGTGGCCGTATCTTCACCTTCACCGCGCTGACCGTGGTGGGTGATGGTAAAGGTCGCGTTGGTTTCGGTCGTGGCAAGTCCCGCGAAGTGCCTGCTGCAATCCAGAAGGCCATGGAAGCTGCCCGTCGCAACATGATCCAGGTAGAGCTGGATGGCACCACCCTGCAGTACCCTATCAAGTCCGCTCACGGCGCCTCCAAGGTGTTCATGCAGCCGGCTTCCGAAGGTACCGGGATCATCGCCGGCGGTGCCATGCGCGCTGTCCTGGAAGTGGCGGGTGTCCAGAACGTCCTGGCTAAGTGCTACGGCTCTACCAATCCGGTGAACGTGGTTTATGCCACCTTCAAGGGCCTGAAGAACATGCAGTCCCCTGAAGCTGTTGCAGCCAAGCGTGGCAAGAGCGTCGAGGAGATTCTCTGATCATGGCTACTGTAAAAGTTACGCTGGTCAAGAGCGTGAATGGCCGCCTGGCCAACCACAAAGCCTGCGTCAAAGGCCTTGGCCTGCGTCGTATCGGTCACACCGTAGAAGTTCAGGACACTCCTGAAAACCGCGGCATGATCAACAAGGCTTATTACCTTCTGCGTGTCGAGGGTTAATCCATGAAACTGAACGATCTGCGTTCCGCGCCGGGTGCCCGTCGCGAGAAGCACCGTCCGGGCCGTGGCATCGGTAGCGGTCTGGGCAAGACCGGTGGCCGTGGTCATAAAGGTCAGACCTCTCGCTCCGGTGGCACCATCGCCCCCGGCTTCGAGGGCGGTCAACAGCCCCTGCACCGTCGCCTGCCGAAGTTCGGCTTCGTTTCCCTGAAGGCCATGGATCGCGCTGAAGTGCGCACCTCCGAGCTGGCCAAGGTGGAAGGCGATGTCGTCACTCTGCAAGCGCTGAAGGATGCCAACGTGATCAACCAGAACGTGCAGCGTGTGAAAGTCATGCTGTCCGGTGAAGTTGCTCGCGCGGTCACCCTGAAAGGTATCGCCGCCACCAAGGGTGCGCGTGCGGCCATCGAAGCAGCTGGCGGTAAGTTCGAGGACTAAATGGCTAAGCAAGGTGCTCTCTCCGCGCTCAGCAATGGCGGATTGTCCGAGCTCTGGGCTCGACTGCGTTTCCTGTTCCTGGCGATCATCGTCTATCGGATCGGCGCGCACATCCCAGTGCCCGGTATCAACCCGGACCGGCTGGCCGAACTGTTCCGGCAGAACGAGGGGACCATTCTTAGCCTGTTCAACATGTTTTCTGGCGGTGCGCTGGAGCGCATGAGTATTTTTGCACTGGGGATCATGCCGTACATCTCGGCCTCGATCATCATGCAGCTCATGACCGCTATCAGCCCGCAGCTGGAGCAGTTGAAGAAGGAAGGTGAAGCTGGCCGTCGCAAGATCAGCCAGTACACCCGCTATGGCACCGTAGCTCTAGCGCTGGTTCAGGCCATCGGCATGTCTGTAGGTCTGGCCAGTCAGGGCGTCGCTTTCTCGACTGATTTCGGCTTCCACTTCGTGGCAGTCACCACCTTCGTGGCCGGTGCGCTGTTCATGATGTGGCTGGGCGAGCAGATCACTGAGCGCGGTGTCGGCAACGGTATCTCGATGCTTATCTTTGCAGGCATCGTTGCCGGTCTGCCGAGGGCGATCGGGCAGTCTTTCGAGTCTGCCCGGCAGGGCGATATCAACATCTTCGCCCTGATCGCCATTGGCCTCCTGGCGGTTGCGATCATCGGCTTCGTGGTCTTCATCGAGCGTGGTCAGCGCCGCATCGCGGTGCACTATGCCAAGCGCCAGCAGGGCCGCAAGGTTTTTGCTGCGCAGAATAGCCACCTGCCGCTGAAGGTGAACATGGCGGGCGTGATCCCGGCCATTTTTGCCAGCAGTATCCTGCTGTTCCCAGCGTCGCTGGGGACGTGGTTCAGCCAGTCTCAGAACATGGGCTGGCTGCAGGACCTCTCGCAGGCGATCGCTCCTGGTCAGCCGTTGAATATCTTGCTGTTTAGTGCAGGGATCGTTTTCTTCTGCTTCTTCTACACAGCGCTGATGTTCAACCCGAAAGACGTGGCGGAGAACCTGAAGAAGTCCGGTGCCTTTATCCCGGGTATTCGTCCTGGTGAGCAGTCTGCGCGCTACATCGATGGCGTTCTGACTCGTTTGACCATGTTCGGTGCCCTGTACATGACGGCTGTCTGCCTGCTTCCCCAGTTCCTTGTGGTTGCGGCAAACGTTCCGTTCTACCTTGGCGGGACCTCGTTGCTGATCGTGGTTGTGGTTGTGATGGATTTTATGTCCCAAGTACAGTCGCACCTCGTTTCGCACCAGTATGAATCCCTCATGAAGAAAGCCAACCTGAAGGGCTACGGCGGCGGAATGCTCCGCTGACGCAGTGCCGTAAGGTTCTAGGAGTTACTGATGAAAGTTCGTGCATCGGTGAAGAAGCTGTGCCGTAACTGCAAGATCATCCGTCGCGACGGTATCGTTCGCGTGATCTGCAGCGCGGAGCCGCGTCACAAACAGCGCCAAGGCTGAGTGTGATTCACGCGTCGTGAGCCCGGCAGCTAGTGTGCTGCCGGGTTGATTATTCGTTATTACAGCGCTAATATCGCGCGCCCTATTTCTTGGCTTCCGGGGCACCGATAGCTGTCAACTGGAGTTTTCATTGAATGGCCCGTATTGCAGGCGTCAACATTCCAGATAACAAGCACACTGTTATCTCGCTGACCTACATCTACGGTGTTGGTCGCACCACCGCGCAGAACATCTGTGCGGCTACCGGCGTCAACCCGTCGGTGAAAATCAAGGATCTGACCGACGAGCAGCTCGAGCAGCTGCGTGGCGAAGTGGCCAAGCTCACCACTGAGGGTGACCTGCGCCGCGAGATCAACATGAACATCAAGCGTCTGATGGATCTGGGCTGCTACCGCGGTCTGCGCCATCGTCGTGGTCTGCCTGTTCATGGCCAACGCACCAAGACCAACGCGCGCACCCGCAAGGGCCCGCGTAAGCCGATCCGCAAGTAATTTTGCGTCCGCGAATCGACAGGAATTAAGTCATGGCTAAGCCTGCTGCTCGTCCCCGTAAGAAAGTCAAGAAGACAGTGGTTGATGGGATTGCCCATATCCACGCTTCCTTCAACAACACCATCGTGACCATCACCGATCGTCAGGGCAACGCTTTGTCCTGGGCGACCTCCGGTGGTTCCGGTTTCCGTGGCTCCCGCAAGAGCACCCCGTTCGCTGCCCAGGTGGCTGCGGAGCGTGCCGGCCAAGCCGCTCTGGAATACGGCCTGAAGAACCTCGACGTCAACGTCAAGGGTCCCGGCCCGGGTCGTGAGTCCGCCGTGCGTGCTCTGAACGCCTGCGGCTACAAGATTGCCAGCATCACCGACGTGACGCCGATCCCGCACAACGGGTGCCGTCCGCCGAAGAAGCGTCGCGTGTAATAGGAGACAGTGAGAAATGGCTCGTTACATTGGTCCCAAATGCAAACTGTCCCGTCGTGAAGGCACTGACCTCTTCCTGAAGAGCGGCGCTCGTGCCCTCGAGTCCAAGTGCAACATCGAATCCGCTCCTGGCCAGCACGGTGCCCGTCGTGGCCGTCTGTCCGACTACGGCACCCAGCTTCGCGAGAAGCAGAAGGTCCGTCGTATCTACGGTGTTCTGGAGCGTCAGTTCAGCGGTTACTACAAGGAAGCTGCCCGTCGCAAGGGCGCTACCGGCGAGAATCTGCTGCAACTCCTCGAGTGCCGTCTGGATAACGTCGTCTACCGCATGGGCTTCGGTGCTACCCGTTCCGAATCCCGTCAGCTGGTTTCCCACAAGGCCATCAGCGTGAACGGCCAGACCGTCAACATCCCCTCCTATCAGGTCAAGGCTGGTGACGTAGTCGCTGTTCGCGAGAAGTCCAAGAACCAGCTTCGCATTGCTCAAGCCCTTGAGCTGTGCGCTCAGCGCGGTCGCGTTGAGTGGGTTGAAGTCGACGCCGACAAGAAGTCGGGCGTGTTCAAAAGCGTTCCGGCTCGTACTGATCTGTCCGCCGACATCAACGAAAACCTGATTGTCGAGCTCTACTCCAAGTAAGGGCTAGAAAATAGGTGCATCCATGCAGAGTTCGGTAAATGAGTTTCTGACCCCTCGCCACATTGATGTGCAAGCGGTCAGCACGACCCGCGCCAAGATCACGCTCGAGCCTCTCGAGCGTGGCTTCGGCCATACCCTGGGCAACGCGCTTCGTCGCATCTTGTTGTCCTCCATGCCTGGCTGTGCAGTAGTCGAGGCCGAAATCGATGGCGTACTCCATGAGTACAGCGCCATCGAAGGTGTTCAGGAAGACGTCATTGAAATCCTGCTCAACCTGAAAGGCCTGGCTGTCAAACTGCACGGCCGTGACGAAGTAACGCTGAACCTGGTCAAGAAAGGCCCGGGCGTTGTCACTGCTGCCGATATTCAGCTGGATCATGATGTCGAGATCGTCAACGGTGACCACGTCATCGCCAACCTGGCGGACAACGGCTCGCTGAACATGAAGCTGAAAGTGGCTCGCGGCCGTGGGTACGAGCCCGCTGACGCGCGCCAGAGTGATGAAGACGAGAGCCGCAGCATCGGCCGTCTCCAGCTCGACGCTTCCTTCAGCCCGGTCCGTCGCGTTGCATACGTCGTGGAAAACGCCCGTGTCGAGCAGCGCACCAACCTGGACAAGCTGGTCATCGACCTGGAAACCAACGGCACTCTGGACCCCGAAGAGGCTATCCGTCGCGCCGCTACCATCCTGCAGCAGCAGTTGGCAGCGTTCGTGGACCTCAAAGGTGACAGCGAGCCTGTGGTCGTGGAACAGGAAGACGAGATCGATCCGATCCTCCTGCGCCCCGTCGACGACCTTGAGCTGACCGTGCGTTCGGCCAACTGCCTGAAGGCGGAGAACATCTACTACATCGGCGACCTGATTCAGCGTACCGAAGTAGAGCTGCTCAAGACTCCGAACCTGGGCAAGAAGTCCCTGACCGAGATCAAGGACGTCCTGGCCTCCCGTGGTCTGTCCCTCGGCATGCGCCTCGACAACTGGCCGCCGGCAAGTCTTAAGAAGGACGACAAGGCGACTGCCTGATCGTCGTAATCACCGAACGTCTTAGTTTGGTAAGGAATTGAACCATGCGTCATCGTAAAAGTGGCCGTCACCTCAGCCGCACCAGCGCTCACCGCAAGGCCATGTTCCAGAACATGGCGGTATCGCTGTTCGAGCACGAACTGATCAAAACCACCCTGCCCAAAGCCAAGGAACTGCGCCGCGTTGCCGAGCCGCTGATCACCCTGGCCAAGGAAGACAGCGTTGCCAACCGTCGTCTGGCCTTCGACCGTACCCGTTCGAAAGCCATCGTTGGCAAACTGTTCAACGATCTGGGCAAGCGCTACGCCAACCGCCAGGGTGGCTACCTGCGCATCCTGAAGTGCGGCTTCCGCGCTGGCGACAACGCCCCCATGGCGTATGTCGAACTGGTCGACCGTCCGGTCGCTGGTGAAGTCGAAGCTGCTGCCGAGTAATCGGTCGCTGCGAAGAAACCGGGCCTAGTGCCCGGTTTTTTTATGTCCACGATTCTGTAAGAGTTTTTTTCTATTGTTTTGTTACGGTTAATAAATTGGTTCTCTTGCTGATGGCATTCTAATCTTTCCCCCATCGCCGGCACGGGCCGGTGACGACCTGATAAGGAGCGATCACAGATGAGCCAGAAGCCCACGACCCCCGCCCAGGCCAAGTGCCCCTTTTCCGGCGGCGGTTCGCAGCATTCCGCCGGTGGTGGTACGTCCAACCGCGACTGGTGGCCTAACCAGCTGAACCTGAAGATCCTGCATCAGCATTCCAGCCTGTCCGATCCGCTGGACAGCGGCTTCGACTACGCCGAAGCCTTCAAGAGCCTCGACCTGCAGGCCCTCAAGCGTGACCTCCACGCCCTCATGACCGATTCCCAGGACTGGTGGCCCGCCGACTTCGGCCACTACGGTCCGCTGTTCATCCGCATGGCCTGGCACAGCGCCGGCACTTACCGTACGGCCGACGGCCGCGGCGGTGCGGGCACCGGCAACCAGCGTTTCGCCCCACTCAACAGCTGGCCGGACAACGTCAACCTCGACAAGGCCCGCCGTCTGCTGTGGCCGATCAAGCAGAAATACGGCCAGAAGATCTCCTGGGCCGACCTGATGATTCTGACCGGCAACGTCGCCCTGGAGTCCATGGGCTTCAAGACCTTCGGTTTCGCCGGCGGCCGCCGGGATATCTGGGAGCCGGAAGAGGACATCTACTGGGGTTCCGAGCGCGAGTGGCTGGCCACCAGCGAGAAGCCCAACAGCCGCTACAGCGGTGACCGTGACCTGGAGAACCCGCTCGCTGCTGTGCAGATGGGCCTGATCTACGTGAACCCGGAAGGCCCGGACGGCAACCCCGACCCGATTGCCGCAGCCCGCGACATCCGCGAAACCTTCGCCCGCATGGCCATGGACGACGAGGAAACCGTCGCCCTGATCGCCGGCGGCCATACCTTCGGCAAAACCCACGGTGCCGGCGATGCCGCCCATGTGGGCGCTGATCCGGAAACCGCCAGCATCGAAGCCCAGGGCCTCGGTTGGCACAGCAGTTTTGGCAGCGGCAAGGGCTCGGACACCATCACCAGTGGCCTCGAAGTCACCTGGACCCAGGCCCCGGCCCAGTGGAGCCACTACTTCTTGGAGAACCTGTTCAAGTACGACTGGGAACTGACCAAGAGCCCCGCCGGTGCCCACCAGTGGGTGGCCAAGGGTGCCGATGCGGTCATCCCGGATGCGCACGACCCGTCGAAGATGCACCGCCCGACCATGCTGACCACCGACCTGTCGCTGCGCCTTGACCCGGCCTACGAGAAGATCTCCCGTCGCTTCCTGGCGGATCCGCAGGCCTTCGCCGACGCATTCGCCCGTGCCTGGTTCAAGCTCACCCACCGTGACATGGGCCCGCGTGCCCGTTACCTCGGCCCGGAAGTCCCGGCTGAAGAGCTGATCTGGCAAGACCCGATTCCGGCCGTCGACCACCCGCTGGTGGACGCGCAGGACATCGCCCAGCTCAAGGCACGTATCCAGGCCTCCGGCCTCTCGGTCAGCGAACTGGTGTCCACCGCCTGGGCCTCGGCTTCCACCTACCGCGGTTCCGACATGCGCGGCGGCGCCAACGGTGCCCGCATCCGCCTGGCACCGCAGAAGGACTGGGAAGCCAACCAGCCCGCGCAACTGGCTCGCGTGCTCAGCGTGCTGGAAGGCATCCAGGCCGACTTCAACCGCTCGCAAGCCGGCGGCAAGAAGATCTCCCTGGCCGACCTGATCGTCCTCGCCGGTGGCGTGGGCATCGAGCAGGCTGCCAAGGCCGCCGGGCAGGCCCTGGAAGTGCCCTTCACCCCGGGCCGCATGGACGCCTCCCAGGAGCAGACCGACGTCGAATCCTTCGCCGTGCTGGAACCCCTGGCCGACGGTTTCCGCAACTACCAGAAGGCGCGCTTCACCGTGACCGCTGAGGAGATGCTGGTGGACCGCGCCCAACTGCTGACCCTCACCGCCCCGGAAATGACCGTACTGGTCGGTGGCCTGCGGGTACTGGGTGCCAACGTCGGGCAGACCGCCCACGGCGTACTGACCCAGCGCCCCGGCACGCTCAGCAACGACTTCTTCGCCAACCTGCTGGACATGGGGACGGCGTGGAAGCCCACCAGCGAAGCCGCCGAGCTGTTCGAAGGTCGTGACCGCAGCAGCGGCGCCCTGAAGTGGACGGCCACCCGTGTCGACCTGGTGTTCGGTTCCAACTCGCAGTTGCGCGCCATCGCCGAGGTCTACGCCAGTGCCGACGCCCAGGCGAAGTTCACCCAGGACTTCGTTGCCGCCTGGACCAAGGTGATGAACCTCGACCGCTTCGATCTGGCCTGATCCACCGCTCCACGAAAAAGCCCCGCATCTGCGGGGCTTTTTCGTATCAGGCGCGGTCACGCTCCAGCAACGGCTTGAGGAAGTGCCCGGTGTGGGACTGCGGCATCGCCGCCACCTCTTCCGGCGTACCGGTGGCGATGATCTGGCCGCCCTTGGAGCCGCCCTCCGGGCCCAGGTCCACCAGCCAGTCGGCGGTCTTGATCACGTCCAGGTTGTGCTCGATCACCACCACCGTGTTGCCGTGGTCCCGCAGCCGGTGCAGCACGTCCAGCAGTTGCTGGATGTCGGCGAAGTGCAGGCCCGTGGTGGGTTCGTCGAGGATGTACAGCGTCTTGCCGGTGTCGCGCTTGGACAGCTCGCGGGATAGCTTCACCCGCTGCGCCTCGCCGCCGGAGAGGGTGGTCGCCGACTGCCCCAGGCGGATGTACGAGAGGCCCACGTCCATCAGCGTCTGCAGCTTGCGGGCGATGGCCGGCACGGCATCGAAGAACACGCGCGCCTCCTCGATGGTCATGTCCAGCACCTCGGTGATGCTGCGGCCCTTGTACTTCACCTCCAGGGTCTCGCGGTTATAGCGCTTGCCCTTGCACACGTCGCACGGCACGTAGATGTCCGGCAGGAAGTGCATCTCCACCTTGATCACGCCGTCGCCCTGGCAGGCCTCGCAGCGGCCGCCCTTCACGTTGAAGGAGAAACGGCCCGGCCCGTAGCCCCGCGAACGCGACTCCGGCACGCCCGCGAACAGCTCGCGGATCGGCGTGAACAGCCCGGTGTAGGTCGCCGGGTTGGAGCGCGGCGTGCGGCCGATGGGGCTCTGGTCGATGTCCACCACCTTGTCCAGGTGCTGCAGCCCGTCGAAGCTGTCGTGGGGGGCCGCCTCCAGGGTAGTGGCGCCGTTCAGCGCCGTCGCGGTGATGGGGAACAGGGTGTTGTTGATCAGCGTCGACTTGCCCGAACCGGACACGCCGGTGATGCAGGTCAGCAGGCCGACCGGGATTTCCAGGTCGACGTTGCGCAGGTTGTTGCCGCGCGCGCCCTTGAGCTTCAGCGACTTCTTCTTGTCGCGGGGCGTGCGGGTGGCCGGCACCTCGATCTTCACCCGGCCCGACAGGTACTTGCCGGTGAGCGAATCCGGGTGGGCCATCACCTCGTCCGGCGTACCCTCGGCGACGATCCGGCCGCCATGCACGCCGGCACCGGGGCCGATATCGACCACATAGTCGGCCAGGCGGATGGCGTCCTCGTCGTGCTCGACCACTATCACCGTGTTGCCGAGGTTGCGCAGGTGGGTGAGGGTGGCCAGCAGGCGCTCGTTGTCACGCTGGTGCAGGCCGATGGACGGCTCATCGAGGATGTACATCACCCCCACCAGGCCGGCACCGATCTGGCTGGCCAGGCGGATGCGCTGCGCTTCGCCACCGGAGAGGGTGTCGGCGCTGCGGTCCAGGGTCAGGTAGTCCAGGCCGACGTTCACCAGAAACTGCAGACGCTCGCGGATCTCCTTGAGGATCTTCGCCGCGATCTCGCCTTTGCGGCCCGGCAGTTCCAGCACCCCGAAGTAGTCCGAGGCCTCGCCCACCGGCAGCGAGGTCACTGCCGGCAGCGTCTTCTCGCCGACCCACACATGGCGCGCCTCGCGGCGCAGGCGGGTGCCGCGGCAATCCGGGCAGGGCTGGGTGCTGAGGAACTTCGCCAGCTCCTCGCGCACGGTGTTGGATTCGGTCTCGCGGTAGCGCCGCTCCAGGTTCGGGACGATGCCCTCGAAGGGGTGGGAGCGCTTGACGATGTCGCCGCGGTCGTTGAGGTAGCGGAAGTCCACGTCCTCGCGGCCGCTGCCCTGCAGGATCACCCGCTGGTGCTCCGGCGCCAGCGCGTCGAACGGTTCCTCCAGGCTGAAGCCATAGTGCGCGGCCAGGGAGCCGAGCATCTGGAAGTAGTAGACGTTGCGCCGGTCCCAGCCGCGTATCGCGCCCTCGGCCAGGGTCAGCTCGCCGTTGACCAGGCGCTTGGCATCGAAGAACTGCTTCACCCCCAGGCCGTCACAGGTGGGGCAGGCACCGGCCGGGTTGTTGAAGGAGAACAGCTTGGGTTCCAGCTCGCTGATGGAGTGGCCGCAATGGGGGCAGGCGAAGCGCGCGGAGAAGATGATCTCCTCGCCCGGCTCGTCGTCCATCGGCGCCACCAGCGCAATGCCGTCGGCGAGGTTGATCGCCGTCTCGAAGGATTCCGCCAGGCGCTGCTGCAGGTCGCCGCGCACCTTGAAGCGGTCCACCACCACATCGATGGAGTGCTTCTTCTGCTTGTCCAGCTTGGGCAACTCGTCCAACTCGTAGAGGCGGCCGTTGACCCGTGCGCGGACGAAGCCCTGGGCGCGCAGCTCGTCGAACACCGCCAGGTGCTCGCCCTTGCGCTCGCGGATCACCGGCGCCAGCAGCATCAGCTTGCGGCCCTCGGGCATGGCCAGCACCTGATCGACCATCTGGCTGACGGTCTGCGCCTCCAGCGGCACATCGTGGTCCGGGCAGCGCGGCGTACCGGCGCGGGCGTAGAGCAGGCGCAGGTAGTCGTAGATCTCGGTGATGGTGCCCACCGTGGAGCGGGGGTTGTGGCTGGTGGACTTCTGTTCGATGGAGATGGCCGGCGACAGCCCCTCGATGGTGTCCACGTCGGGCTTTTCCATCATCGACAGGAACTGGCGGGCATAGGCCGACAGCGATTCCACGTAGCGCCGCTGGCCCTCGGCGTAGAGCGTGTCGAACGCCAGAGACGACTTGCCCGAACCGGACAGCCCGGTGATCACGATCAGCTTGTCGCGGGGGAGGGTGAGGTCGACGTTCTTCAGGTTGTGGGTACGTGCCCCACGGATGAGTATCTGGTCCACAGCGGCCTCGCATGGCGAGCGGAAAACGCCCGAGTATACGGGCGCCCCCAGGGGCGCGGCAAAGCGGCACGGCAGTGTCCTGATGGGCCGGGACTGTTAGAATGCGCCGCATTTTTCCGGCGCAGGCAGCAGCCGCGCACCCGGGGACCGGGTGCCAGCGCCCGACGCGGGGCATGACGCATTCCCGCACTTCCTGTCACGAGGCATCTATGCACGATCCCCATTCCGAACGCATGAGCGGTCGCGAGACCCGCGCCGCCGGTGGCCTGGCGCTGGTGTTCGCCTTCCGCATGCTCGGCATGTTCATGGTATTGCCGGTCCTGGCCACCTACGGCCAGGACCTGGCCGGCGCCACCCCGGCGCTGATCGGCCTGGCCATCGGCGCCTACGGCCTGACCCAGGCGGTGCTGCAGATCCCCTTCGGCATCGTCTCCGACCGCATCGGTCGCCTGCCGGTGATCTACATCGGCCTGCTGATCTTCGCCGCCGGTGCCGTGCTGGCGGCCAATGCCGACTCCATCTGGGGCGTCATCGCCGGGCGCATCCTGCAGGGTGCCGGGGCCATCTCCGCCGCGGTCATGGCGCTGCTCTCCGACCTCACCCGCGAGCAGCACCGGACCAAAGCCATGGCCATGATCGGCATGAGCATCGGCGTCTCCTTCGCCGTCGCCATGGTGGTCGGCCCACTGGTCACCCGCGCCTTCGGCCTGGCCGGGCTGTTCTGGATCACCGCCGCCATGGCCCTGGTCGGCATCCTGATCATCGCCCTGTTCGTCCCCCGGGCCGCCTCGCCGCTGCAGCATCGCGAGTCCGGCGTGGCCCGCCAGGCGCTGCTGCCGACCCTCAGGCACCCCGACCTGCTGCGCCTGGACTTCGGCATCCTCGCCCTGCATGCCGTGCTCATGGCCAGCTTCGTCGCCCTGCCGCTGGCGCTGGTGGAAAAGGCCGGCCTGCCCAGGGAGCAGCACTGGTGGGTCTACCTCACCGCCCTGCTGGTGGGGTTCTTCGGCATGGTCCCGTTCATCATCTACGCCGAGAAGAAGCGCCAGATGAAGCGCGTGCTGGTCGGCGCCGTCAGCGTACTGGCCGCCTGCGAACTGTACTTCTGGGCCTTCGGCGACACCCTGAGCGCCCTGGTCATCGGCACCATCGTCTTCTTCACCGCCTTCAACCTGCTGGAAGCCTCGCTGCCCTCGCTGATCAGCAAGGTCGCCCCGGCCGGCGGCAAGGGCACCGCCATGGGCGTCTACTCCACCAGCCAGTTCCTCGGCGCCGCCCTCGGCGGCATCCTCGGCGGCTGGTTGTTCCAGCATGGCGGCCTGTCCGTTGTGTTCATCGGATGTGCGGCGCTCTGTGCGATTTGGGTCGCCATTGCTGTTACTATGCGCGAACCTCCGTACGTGACCAGCCTGCGCCAGCCGCTCGATACAGCGGCCCTCGGCGATGCGACGCTGGTCCCGCGTTTGCTGGCTTTGCCCGGAGTGGCGGATGCCGTGGTGGTGGCCGAAGAGGCCGCCATCTATATCAAAGTGGATACCGAAAAACTGGACCGCACGTCCCTGGAGCGCCTGATCAAGTCGGCGCCCGAACGTGCTGAAGCCTAGGAGAACGTTATGGCCCGTGGGGTTAACAAAGTCATTCTGGTCGGCAACGTCGGCGGCGACCCTGAAGTCCGCTACATGCCCAACGGCAACGCCGTGACCAACATCACCCTGGCCACCAGCGAGAGCTGGAAGGACAAGCAGACCGGCCAGCAGCAGGAGCGCACCGAGTGGCACCGCGTGGTGTTCTTCGGCCGCCTCGCCGAGATCGCCGGCGAGTACCTGCGCAAGGGGTCCCAGGTCTACGTCGAAGGCAGCCTGCGCACCCGCAAGTGGCAGGGGCAGGACGGCCAGGACCGCTACACCACCGAAATCGTCGTGGACATCAACGGCCAGATGCAACTGCTCGGCGGCCGTCCCGGCAACGATGGCGACTCCGCCCCGCGCGCCCCGCGTCCGCAGCGCGAGCCGCAACAGTCTGCCCCACGCGAGTCCCGCCCGGCTCCGCAACCGGCCGCCCAGCCGGCCCCGGACTACGACAGCTTCGACGACGACATCCCGTTCTGAGTCGAGCCGTCCGGCACAGACAAAGGCGCAGCCACCAGGCTGCGCCTTTTTCGTTTCAGGAGGATGAAAAGCGGCGCCCACCGAGGTGGTTATCCACAGCCGCCCGCCGTCCTTTGGAGTGGCCTGCAGCCCGCGTGGGACGGGACTTTGTGAATGCAGAATCACATTCAGCCCGGGCTCTGGACGCTGGCAAACCGCCTCTATAGGCTTGCCCAGCACTCCATCGACCGCCCTCCCGGAACCCACCATGAAACTCAACGGGCTGACCGCCGTTCTGCTTCTGGCTGGCCTGCCCCTGTGCAGCATCGCCAGCCCCTACCAGACCCTCGCCCGTGACGCGGAAAGCAGTGCCCGCTGGGGCCTGCTCGGCAGTGCCGCCGAGCAGTACCGCGCCATCCTCGCCGACCCGAGCCTGAGTGCCAGCCACCCCCGTGCGCGCCTGGCCCTGGCCAAGGTCTATGCCGATGCCCTCGACTACCCCGCCGCCAAGGCCGAACTGGCGCAGCTCAAGCAGGACGCCCCCGACTCCGCGGAGGCCAAGGAAGGCGCCAAGCTGGCCAAGCGCATTGCCAAGAAGCTCAAGACCCACACCTTCGGTGGCCGCATCGCCGTGGCCCGAGTGCATGACACCGACACCGCCAACGCCAGCGCCGGCATGACCCAGGACCCCTCGTTCGATGACGAAGACGACGAAGACGACGAAGACGACGAGGGCGACGAGGACATGGACGACATGGCCTTCGAGGACGACGACAGCCTCGACGACCTGCTCGACGACATCGACCTGGACGAGGACGACCTGGCCGACGACGGCGAAGACGAAGACGACGACACCGCGCCCACCCCGGTCGCCAAGCCCAAGTCCACCGTCCACGACAACCGCTGGCAGGCTGCTGGCAGCCTGCGCTACGGCTACGGCTTCGACGACCGTGGCAGCCGCTGGACCCTCGGCGCCAACATCGCCCAGGCCCGCCAGGACGACCGCGACGAACTCAACCGGCAGACCTGGGCGGTCTCCACCGGTCCCACCTTCGTCATCCCGGCCTGGCGCCTGAAGGTCAACGCCGCCGTCACCTACCTGCAGCTCTACAAGGACCACCAGTACGACCTCTCCAGCACCATCTGGACCCTCGGCGCCAGCCACAAACTGAACCGCGTGCTGGAGCTGTACAGCCGCTACAACTACGAGAACCGGGGCCTGGAGAACGACAGCCCGCTGGACATCGAAGTCGACACCTTCAAGCTCGGCACCCGTTTCAAGCCCACCGGCAAGGACAGCTTCGACCTCAGCTACTCGCCCAAGGTGGAAGACAACGACACGCGCAACAAGGACAAGGAGCAGGAAAGCTGGAAGATCAGCTACGCCCGCAAACTGCCCTGGGACAGTTTCGCCAGCGTCGCCTACAGCCGCCGCCACACCGACTTCAAGCACGACCCCACCGGCAAGGAAGAGGACGAGACCAAGCACGTCGTCACCCTCGGACACAAGCTCACCAAGGACCTGGTGATGACCGTCAGCTACGAGCACAAGGACAAGGATTCCAACCTGCCCGGCCGCGACAAGAACAACGAAAGCACGGCCCTTGGCCTGAGCTACACGTTCTGACCCGCAGCCAAGAGCTGCCTGGGTTTACCCTCTACCGGGCGCGGGCCGAGCGATGCTCGCGCCGCCCAGGCGCGGACGAAAAAAAGGGCGGCCCTGCTCGCAGGGCCGCCCTAAATCACGGAGTTGCTTACATCGCGTGGCCGCGATGACTTGCGGCCACGGGTGTTGGATTACTTCTCCAGGATTGCAGTCACACCCTGACCGCCCGCCGCACAGATGGAAATCAGCCCGCGCCCCTGGCCTGCCGCGTCCAGCAGCTTGGCCAGGTTGGCGACGATGCGACCACCGGTCGCCGCGAAGGGATGGCCGGCGGCCAGGGAGCTGCCCTTGACGTTCATCTTGCTGCGGTCGATGACGCCCAGCGGCTGTTCCAGGCCAAGGCGGGTCTTGCAGTACTCAGCGTCTTCCCACGCCTTGAGGGTGCACAGCACCTGAGCGGCGAAGGCCTCGTGGATCTCGTAGTAGTCGAAGTCCTGCAGGGTCAGCCCGTTGCGCGCCAGCAGGCGCGGCACGGCGTAGACCGGCGCCATCAGCAGCCCTTCCTTGCCACCGACGAAATCCACCGCCGCCGCTTCGCCGTCCTTGAAGTAGGCGAGGATCGGCAGCCCGCGCGCCTTGGCCCACTCCTCGCTGGCCAGCAGCACCACCGAGGCGCCGTCGGTCAGCGGGGTGGAGTTGGCCGCAGTAAGGGTGCCGCGCGGGCCGCGTTCGAACACCGTCTTCAGGGTGCCGAGCTTCTCCAGGTTGATGTCCGCCCGCAGGTTCTGGTCGCGGGTCAGGCCGAGGAACGGGGTCATCAGGTCGTTGTGCCAGCCCTCGGCATAGGCCGCCGCCAGTTTCTGGTGGCTGGCCACGGCAAGCTTGTCCTGCTCGTCGCGGGGGATGGCCCAGGTCTGCGCCATCAGCTCGCAGGACTCGCCCATGGACAGCCCCGTGCGCGGCTCGCCGTTACGCGGGATGTGCGGCGCCAGGTGGCGCGGGCGGACCTTGAGCAGGGTCTTGATCTTGTCGGCGGTGGTCTTGCCGCGGTTGGCCTCCAGCAGGATCTTGCGCAGCTCCTCGTGTACGCCGATGGGGGCGTCGGAGGTGGTGTCCACGCCACCGGCGATGCCGCTCTCGATCTGCCCCAGGGCGATCTTGTTGGCCACCAGGATGGCTGCCTCCAGGCCGGTGCCGCAGGCCTGCTGGAGGTCGTAGGCGCTGGTTTCCGGCGCCAGGCGCGAGCCGAGCACGCATTCGCGCGCCAGGTTGAAGTCCCGGGAGTGCTTGAGCACCGCCCCGGCGACGAATTCGCCGATGCGCTCGCCGTGCAGGTTGTAGCGCTCCACCAGGCCTTCCAGCGCGCTGGTCAGCATCTGCTGGTTGCTGGCGGTGGCGTACACCGTGTTGGAACGGGCGAACGGAATGCGGTTGCCGCCGACGATGGCGACCCGGCGCAGCTGGGTCATGGGTGACTCCTTGCCTGGGAAATGGATGCGGGGTGCAGCAGGTGGCACAAGACTAGCCGCCAGGCCATCCCTCGCATTGGCCGCCTTGCCGGCGCGGCGGGCAACGCGGTCAATTGCGGGCCGGCGCTGTCTGCGTAGAGTGGCCCCCACTTCTTATGCGTGCAGGAGCCTGCCCCCATGTCCGACCGTTATCTCGCCTTCGCCAACTCCACCACCGGCCGACGCCTGGTCGGCGCCCTCGGCCTGCCCGCGCCGCTGCGCCTGGAGCGCTGGACCGCAGGGCGCGTGCGGCCGGTGGACGGTGCCCTGCTGCTGGGCGGCGAGGGGGCCCTGGCCGACGCCGCCAGCGCCGTGCTGAACAAGCTCACCGACCAGTCCTACGCCGCCGAAGAAGGCCGCTTCGGCCTGCCACGCTGGACCGCCGAGCACGGGCCAAAGCTCAAGGCCCTGGTGTTCGACGCCAGCGGGCTGACCCGCTTCGAGCAACTGATCGAGCTGCGCAACTTCTTCCAGCCCACCTTCAAGGGCCTGGGCAAATGCCCGCGCGTGGTGGTGCTGGGGCGCCCGCCGGAAAGCCTCAAGGACCCGATCGCCGCCAGCGTGCAGCGCTCCCTGGAGGGTTTCACCCGCTCCCTGGGCAAGGAGATCCGTCGGGGCGGCAGCGTGCAGCTGGTGTACGTCGGCAAGGGCGCCGAGGACCAGCTCGAAGGCGCGCTGCGCTTCTTCCTCTCGCCCAAGAGCGCCTATGTCTCGGCCCAGGTGCTGCGGCTTGCCGCCAGCAGTGCCCAGGTCAAGGACTGGAGCCGCCCCCTCGGCGGCCAGCGTGCGCTGGTCACCGGGGCCTCGCGGGGCATCGGCGCGGCCATCGCCGAGACCCTCGCCCGGGACGGCGCGGAGGTGGTGCTGCTGGACGTGCCCCAGGCCAAGGACGCCCTCGAAGCCCTGGCCGCTCGCCTCGGCGGCCGCGCGGTGGCCCTGGACATCTGCGCCGAGGACGCCCCCGCGCGCCTGGTGGAGGCGCTGCCCGACGGGCTGGACATCGTCGTGCACAACGCCGGCATCACCCGTGACAAGACCCTGGCGAAGATGAGCGAAGCCTTCTGGGACTCGGTGATCAACGTCAACCTCAAGGCCCCCCAGGTGCTGACCCAGGCCCTGCTGGACGCCGGCAAGCTGCACGACAACGGCCGCGTGGTGCTGATCGCCTCCATCAGCGGCATCGCCGGCAACCTCGGGCAGAGCAACTACGCGGTGAGCAAGGCCGGGGTCATCGGCCTGGCCCAGGCCTGGGCCCCGGCGCTGGCCAAGCGCGGCATCACCATCAACGCCGTGGCACCCGGCTTCATCGAAACCCAGATGACCGCCGCCATCCCGCTGACCATCCGCGAAGCCGGCCGGCGCATGAACTCCATGAGCCAGGGCGGCCTGCCCCAGGACGTCGCCGAAGCCGTGGCCTGGTTCGCCCAGCCCAGCTCCGGTGGCCTCACCGGCCAGGTGATGCGGGTCTGCGGGCAGAGCCTGCTGGGGGCCTGACCCGCCGGCGGCCGCTTCAGGCCGCCTGTGCCGCCAGCGCCGCGCCCCGCTGGGCGTAGCGCTCGGCCATCACCGAACAGACGATCAGCTGCATCTGGTGGTACAGCATGATCGGCAGCAGGATCAGCCCCAGCGCGGGGTTGGCGCCGAAGATGATCCCCGCCATCGGCGCACCGGCGGCGAGGGATTTCTTGGTGGCGCAGAACACCGCTGCAATCTCGTCCTCATGGCTGAAATCCATCGCCCGCGCCGTGCGGGTGGTGGACCAGAGCATCAGCGCCAGCACCAGCGCACTGCCGACGAAGGCGATGGCCAGGGTCTCCGGCCCCTGCTGCTGCCAGATGCCGGCGGCCACCGAATCGCTGAACGAGGCGAACACCAGCAGCAGGATCACCAGCTTGTCGAACACCGAGGTGTAGCGCTTGTAGCGGGCGAAGAAGCGCCCCCACAGCGGGCGCAGCCCCTGGCCCAGCACCAGCGGCAGGAGCAGCAGCAGGCTCAGGTCCAGCAGCGTCCTGCCCAGGTCCATGCCGCCGTTGGCATCGGCCACCAGGCTCACCAGCCAGGGCGTGATGAACACCCCCAGCAGGCTCGACAGGCTGGCGTTGAGAATCGCCGCCGGCACGTTGCCGCCGGCGCTGCCGGTCAGCGCCACCGACGAGGAAATGGTCGAAGGCAGCGCGCACAGGTAGAAGAAGCCCAGCATCAGCGCCGTCGGCAGGTGGGTGCCCAGCAGGCGGTCCGCCGCCAGCCACAGCAGCGGGAAGGCGGCGAAGGTGAACAACTGCACCATCAGGTGCAGGCGCCAGTTGCCCAGCCCCTTGCGGATCTGCTCGGTGGAGAGGTTGATGCCGTGCAGGAAGAACACCAGGAACACCCCGGCATTGATCAGGTTCTCCGCGTGCAGCACGCCGCCGTGACGGCCCAGGTTGGGGAACAGCAAGGCCAGCGCCACGGCCAGCAGCATGCCGCCGAGGAACCAGTCGGTGACCAGGCGCTTGAGGGGGTTGAGAGCGGACATCGGCGCCTCCGGGGCAGCGGGGGGATTGAGGCGGCAGGGTAGCGGGCGCAGAATCCGACCGTCTAACGACAAAGGATCAATCCATGTCGACAAACGGACAGCAGCGTGGCCCCGCCCGGCTGATCCCCGCCCTCGATGCCCTGCCGCGCCCGCTCTACGCCCGCGCCGAGAGCCTGCGCGCCGGCTCCTGGACGCCGCGCCACCGCCACGACTGGGTGCAGTTCTCCTACGCCATCAGCGGCGTGCTCGGCGTGCACACCGCCGACGGCAGCTTCTTCGCCCCGCCGCACTGGGCCGTGTGGGTGCCGGCCGGGCTGGAGCATGAGGTGGTCAGCTCCATGCACGCCGAGATGCGCAGCCTCTACGTGCGCCGCGATGCCTGTGCCTGGGCGCCGGAGCAATGCCGCGTGCTGGAGGTGACCCCGCTGGCCCGCGAGCTGATCAAAGCCTTCTGCCTGCTGCCGGTGGAGTACCCCGAGGGCGACAGCGCCGAGGCGCGCCTGGTAGCGGTGTTGCTGGACCAGTTGCGGGCCCTGCCCGAGGCCGGCTTCTCCCTGCCCATGCCGGCCGCCGGCCGCCTGCGGGTGCTCTGCGACGAACTGGCCGCGCAGCCCGACCTGGCCCACGGCCTGGGCGAGTGGGCAGCCCGGCTCAACACCTCGGAGAAGACCCTCAGCCGCGCCTTCCTGCGGGAGACCGGCCTGAGCTTCCGCCAGTGGCGCCAGCGCCTGCGCCTGCTCGCCGCGCTGCAGCCGCTGGAGGGCGGCGCCAGCGTCACCGAGGTGGCCCTGGCCAGCGGCTACGAATCCCCCTCGGCGTTCATCGCCGCCTTTCGCGGGCTGTTCGGCGTCACCCCCGGCGAACTGTTCCGCTGAGCCGCCCGGTCCCCGTCGGCTGGCTAAGCTGAAGCGATCAAGACCGCCATATCAGGGACCGAACATGCTGCAACTGCTCGGCCGGCTGGTGCTGCTCCTGCTGCTGGCGAGCAGCATCTGCCAGGCCGCCGAACCGTTGGAATTCTCCACCGCCGAAGCCCGCTGGCTGCAGGAGCACGGGCGCATCCGCGTGGGCCTGGAGCGCAAGGGCTGGCCACCGTTCGACCTGATGGGCGAGGACGGCAGCTACCAGGGCATCAGCGCCGACTTCCTGCGCCTGCTCGGCGAGCGCCTCGGGCTCGGCGTGGAACCGGTCTACTTCGACGACTGGCCCCAGGCCCGCGAGGCCCTGCGCCGGGGCGAGGTGGACGTGTTGCCCTCGGCTGGCAAGACCCCGGAGCGGGAGCACTGGATGGCCTTCAGCGCCCCCTACCTGACCACCACCAGCCTCATCTATTCCCGCCGCGAAACGCCCTACCGCAGCCTCGACGAACTGGCCGGACGCCGCGTGGCCGTGGAGCGCGACTACGCCATGCAAGACCGCCTGCGCCAGCGCGGCCGCGACCTGCAACTGGTGGAAACGAGCGACACCGAGGCCGCCTTGCGGGCGCTCTCGTCCGGGCGGGCCGATGCCTACATCGGCAACATGATGGCGGCCGGCTACCTGATTCACCGGCTCAACCTCAGCAACCTGGAGGTCAGTGGCGACCCCGGCCTGGCCGGCAGCGCCCTGCACTTCGCCGTGCACGGTGAGCAGGCGATGCTCGCCGAACTGCTCGACCACGCCCTGGCCAGCGTCACCCACGGCGAGCGCGAGGCCATCCTGGCGCGCTGGCTGCCCCCTCTCTACAGCCTCGACTGGCGCGAGCTGCTGGCCCTGGGTTGGCCCTACGGGATCGCCGTGCTGGTGCTGGTGGTCTTCGTACTGGTGTGGAACCGCCGCCTGGCGGTGCAGGTTGTGGAACGCCAGCGCGCCGAAGCCGAGGCCCAGCGCCAGCGCAGCACCCTGCAGGCGCTGGTGGACGCCATCCCCGACCCGATCTGGTTCAAGGACACCGGCGGCCGCTACCTCGGTGCCAACCAGGCCTTCGCCGAACTGATCGGCCAGGACCTCGACGGCCTGGTGGGGCGCACCGATGCCGAGCTGCTGCCCACCGAGCGCGCCCGCCTGCGGCTGATCCAGGACCAGGCCGCGCTGGCCATGAGCCGTCCCATGGAAAGCGAAGACTGGGTGCTCCAGCGCGACGGCCGCAAGCTGCTCTACGCCACCGTGCGCGCCACCTTCGACGATGAAGACGGACACCTGCTGGGGCTGGTGGGCGTCAGCCGCGACGTCACCGCGCGCAAGCAGAGCGAAGAGGCGCTGGAGCGCGCCAAGGAACTGGCGGAAGAGGCCGCGCGGGTGAAGTCGGACTTTCTCGCCAACATGAGCCACGAGATCCGCACGCCGATGAACGCCATCGTCGGCATGACCCACCTGGCCCTGCGCGCCGGTCCCGAACCTCGCCAGCGCGACTACCTGGAGAAGATCCGCCAGGCCAGCCAGCACCTGATGGGGCTGATCAACGACATCCTCGACTTCTCCCGCATCGAGGCCGGCAAGCTGGAGGTGGAGCAGATCGACTTCGACCTCATCCTGGTGCTGGAGAACCTCGCTGCCCTGGTGGGTGAGCGGGCTGCCGACAAGGGGCTGGAACTCATCTTCCGCATCGACCCGCAAGTGCCCCGCCACCTGGTGGGCGACCCGCTGCGCATCGGCCAGATCCTGATCAACTTCGCCAACAACGCGGTCAAGTTCACCGAGCGCGGCGAAGTGGAGGTGGCTGTGCGCGGAGAGGCGCGCGACGGCGGCTGGTTGCTGCAGCTCTCGGTGCGCGACACCGGCATCGGCCTGGACGCTGCCCAGCAGGCGCGGCTGTTCGAATCCTTCCAGCAGGCCGACACCTCCACCACCCGCCGCTACGGCGGCTCCGGCCTCGGCCTGGCCATCTGCCGGCGCCTGGCCGAGGCCATGGGGGGCGACGTGGGGGTCGACAGCCAGCCCGGCGAAGGCAGCCTGTTCTGGTGCCGCCTGCTGCTGCCCATCGCCCCCGAACAGCCCCAGCCGGACCTGCTGCGCCCCGACCTGCTTGGCCTGCGTGCCCTGGTGGTGGATGACAACCCCAGCGCCCGACGTGCCGCCAGCGACCTGCTGGCCAGCCTGGCGCTGCGGGCCGAGCACTGTGGCGACGGCGAAACCGCCCTGGCCCGCCTGCAGGAGGCCGACACCCAGGGCAACCCGTTCAGCCTGGTGATACTCGACCGCCATATGCCCGGGCTCGACGGCCTGGAAACTGCCCGACGCCTGGTAGCCCTGCCCCTGAGCAAGACACCGTGGGTGCTGCTCGCCAGTACGACAGGGGAGAGTGAGCCCAGTGGCGACGGCATCGACCAGCACCTGGAGAAGCCCCTCACCCTGCCGCGTGTGCTGCACGCCATCCACGCCTGTCAACTGCATCGCCGGGTAGACGTGCCGCGCAGCGACGCGCCCCTCATGCCGCAGTTCGACGGCCAGCGCGTGCTGCTGGTGGAAGACCACCCGCTGAACCGCGAGGTGGCCGGCGAGCTGCTGGAGATGGCCAACCTCCAGGTGGACCTGGCGGAGAACGGCCTCGACGCCCTCGACCGCCTGTGCTGGCAGCCCGACGGCCACTACGCGCTGGTGCTGATGGACATGCAGATGCCGGTGCTCGACGGCCTGGAAGCTACCCGCCGGCTGCGCCAGGAAGGGCGCTTCGCCCGCCTGCCGATCATCGCCATGACCGCCAACGCCCTGGTCGATGACCGCGAGCGCTGCCTGGCGGCCGGCATGAACGACCACATCGCCAAGCCCATCGAGCCCCGCGAACTGTGGGGCACCCTGTCGCGCTGGCTCGGCCCCCGCCCGGCAGCCGCGCCCCCCGTGGCGCCACCGCTGCCGGCCTGGCACCTGCCGGGCGTCGACATCGCCGACGGGATACGCCGTGCCCTGGGCCGCGAGGACGCCTACCGCCGACTCCTGGCGCGCTTCGCCGAGGGTCAGCGCGACTGCGGCCGGCACCTGCGCGAAGCCCTGGCCAGCGGCCAGCGCAACCTGGCCGAACGCCAGGCCCACGACCTGCGCGGCCTGGCCGGCAACCTCGGTGCCCATGGGCTCAAGGCCCAGGCGGCCACCCTCGAAAAGGCCCTGGCTGAGGCGGCGGAGCCGGCCCGCATCGAGCACCTGCTGGCCGAGCTGGAACCGCCATTGCAGGCGCTGGTCGGAGCCATCGAGGCCCTGCTGCGCGAGGCAGGCGAGCCGCCCCCGGCCCCCGCTTGGGACGCCGCCGCGCTGGCGCGCACCTGCCGCCGGTTGGCCCGCCTGCTGGAGGAAGACGACCCACGGGCAGCGCGGCTGCTCGACGAGCAGGCCGGAATGCTGCGCAGCGCCTTTAATGAAGGCTACGGGGCCCTGGAATCGGCCGTGCGGGCCTATGACTTCGAGACAGCGCACCAAGCGCTGCGCGCGCTGGCCGACCAGCGCGAAATCACGTTATGACGAGGTGCCGTGATGACCGGGATGCTGGACAGACCCGAGCGTGAAGTGGTGCTGGTGGTGGACGACACGCCCGACAACCTGGCGCTCATGAGCGAGCTGCTGATGGACCGCTACCGGGTCAAGGTCGCCGGCAGTGGCGAGAAGGCCCTGCGCATCGCCGGCGGCCGGCAGCCGCCGGACCTGATCCTGCTGGACGTGATGATGCCGCAGATGGACGGCTACGAAGTCTGCGCCCGGCTCAAGGCCGACCCGGCCACCCGCGACATCCCGGTGGTGTTCCTCACCGCCCGGGGTGAAGCGGCGGACGAGCAGCACGGTTTCGACCTTGGCGCGGTGGACTACATCACCAAGCCCATCAGTCCGCCCATCGTCCTCGCGCGCATCCAGGCCCAACTGCAGCTCAAGGCCAACGCCGACTTCCTGCGGGACAAGAGCGAATACCTGGAACTGGAGGTGCGTCGCCGCACCCGCGAGATCAGCCACCTGCACGAAGCCACCATCGAGGCCCTGGCGAACCTGGCCGACCTGCGCGACAACCCCGCCGGCAACCACCTGGTGCGCATCGAGCTGTACATGCGCCTGCTCGGCGGCGCCCTGGCCCGGCAGCAACCGGCCCTGGCCGACGAACTGACCCCGGACAAGGTGGCGCTGATGGCCAAGTCGGCGCAGTTGCACGACATCGGAAAGGTGGCCCTGCCGGACCGCGTCCTGCTCAACCCCGGCGCGCTGGAGGGCGACGACCTGCGGCTGATGCAGAGCCACACCCGCCTGGGCCGCGAAGCCCTGGAGCGCGCCGACCGGCGCCTGGCGGGCGGCGAGGGCGAGGGTTTCCTGAGCTACGCCCGGCAGATCATCCAGTCCCACCACGAGCGCTGGGACGGCGACGGCTACCCCGACGGTCTGCGGGGCGAGCAGATCCCCTTGGCGGCGCGGCTGATGGCGGTGGCCGACCACTATGACGAACTCACCGCACCGCACCCGTACCGTCCCAGGGTGGGCGGCGACGAGGCGGTACGGCGGATCAGCGCTGCCAGCGGCAGCCACTTCGACCCGCTGGTGGTCATGGCCTTCCTCGAAGTGGCCGACGGCTTCGCCCGCATCGCCGAACGCCACGGCGACGATCAGGCCGCCCTGGAAGGCGAGCTACAGCGCCTGGAAAACTCCCTGGCCGAGACCATCGAGCTGACCCTGCCCGATGTGCAGACGCCGCCGGTGGACGCCTGAGTTCGCCGGCCGCCGGTGTCGGTCACGGAGAGGGGGAGGGGGCGGCGGCCGGCATAGAGCTCGATCTCGCCGTCCCGGGTCTGGTATTCGCCGGGAATCATGGGTCAGGCGTTGAAGAGCGTCTTGTAGTAGATGGCGTTGGCCCGGTAGGTGCCATCCGGGCCGCAGGCGTAGTCGGGCAGGCCGCCGATGCAGGTGTAGCCGAGGCGCTGGTAGAGGGCCTCGGCATCGCTGCCGGCTTCGGTGTCCAGGTACAGCAGGCCGCGCCGGGCGGCCAGGGCCTCGGCCTCCAGGCGCTGCATCAGCGCCTGGGCAATGCCCTGGCGGCGTGCGGTGCTGAGCACCAGCAACTTCTGCACCTCGGCGCGGTTCAGCCCATTGGGCTTCTGGCACAGGCCGAGCTGCACGCTACCGAGTACCTGGCCCTGGCGCTGTGCGATCCACAGCCACTGCGCGCCTGCGTCCAGGGCCTGCTGCACCTGGTCGAAGTAGGTCCCCGCCGCGTCGGCATCCAGGTCGGCGAGGAACCCCACCGAGGCGCCGTGGCCGACACTGTCCAGCAGCAAGGCCACCAGCGCCGGGCGCTGCCGGGCCAGGCCGGCGGCGTCGAGCCGGTCGATCTGCAGGGCCGGCGTCACGGGGTTTCGCCCAACTGGCGCTGCATGAAGGTCAGGTCCAGCCAGCGGCCGAACTTGCGCCCCACCTGCGGCATCTGCCCGGTGACGACGAAGCCGAGGCGCTGGTGCAGGTGGATGGAAGCGCTGTTCTGCGTCTCGATGGCCGCCACCATCACATGCAGCCCGGCCTCCTGGGCGCGGTGCACCAGGGTTTCCAGCAGGTGCCGGCCAATGCCCTGGCCGCGCAGGCCGTCGCGCACGTAGACCGAGTGCTCCACGGTGTGGCGGAAGCCTTCGATGCTGCGCCAGGTGCCGTAGGTGGCGTAGCCGAGCACCTCGCCAGCGGGGGATACCGCCGCCAGCACCGGGAAGCCGGCGGCACGGCGCTCGGCCAGCCAGGCCTGGCGGTTGGCCAGGTCCACCTGGGTTTCGTTCCAGATCGCTGTGGTGTGGGCCACGGCGTCGTTGTAGATGGCGAGGATGCCGGGCAAGTCGGCGTCCCGCGCGTCATGGATGACGTAGGGCATGGCGACCTCAGGCGATGGGCTGGTGGACGCTCACCAGCTTGGTGCCGTAGCGCATCAGTTGGGCCAGGGCCTGGCCGTCGCGGGCACCCTCCAGCCGGACGGCGGTGAAGATCAGCAGCTTGTCTTTCTCGCGGGGCGACAGGTCCATCTCAAGTACTCCAGGTTCGCGGGGGCTTGGCCTCGCGGCCGAGCAGGGCAGGGCGCAGCAGGCGCCAGAGTTCGATGAGCCAGGCACGGGCCTGCAGGGCCTCGGGGCCCAGGCAGCAGGCCGGGACCAGGCCGGGCCATTGGGTGAGGACGCCACGCCCGTCACAGTGGATGTCGAGAGCGGCCTGGTAGTGGCCGTCGCCGAAGCGCTCGCCGGCAGCGGGGCGGCCGAGGGCCACGATGTCCCAGTAAAGCAGACGGACATCGCCGTGCAGGTCGATGCCGCCGGGCGGGTGGACGATGACGGGCTGGCACACCTCCGGGCCTTCTGCATGCAGGTGTTTTTGCACCCTCAGGGGGCCGAGGTGGCGGTCCGGCACCGGAATGGTGCATTCCCCCCGGCGGGCATGGGCCAGTTCCAGTTCGGCGGGCCAGCTCGGCGTGAACGGGGTGGCAGGCAGCTTCATGGGGCGGTGGCGTTTCCCGGAATAGTTGACCGAGTGGGCAAGCAAGAGGCGTGCCCTGAACCGATTCGGTGCAGATTTGACGCTCAAAGAGTCCGGTTGATCTGCGAGTTCTGTGGAGGTTTCTGGTTTCGCCCCGCCGGGGGAGTTTCTTTTTTCAGTCGCGGTGTGTGTCAACGTACCTGTCGCCTTGCTACAGCTCTGGCAGCCCACTGCGCTCGGTCTTCTGAAGGGGCCGTTTCCCCGCCCCACCTTGTGTGCCAGGCACGATCACCGTGTGCGCTTCGGGGGCTCAAGTGACAAGTCACCCATTGCTTTTCAGATGGCCACCAACCCTCTCACCCCTTCGGCCTCCATGTGTTCCCCGCGCCCCTGCTGGATGACTTCGCCCCGGCTCATCACCAGGTACTGGTCGGCCAGTTCGGCGGCGAAGTCGTAGAACTGCTCCACCAGCAGGATGGCCATGTCGCCGCGTTCGGCCAGCGTGCGGATCACCGCGCCGATCTCCTTGATCACCGAGGGCTGGATGCCCTCGGTGGGCTCGTCGAGGATCAGGAGACGCGGCCGGCTGGCCAGGGCGCGGCCGATGGCCAGTTGCTGCTGCTGGCCGCCGGAGAGGTCGCCGCCGCGGCGGTGCTTCATCTCGCGCAGCACCGGGAACAGCGCGTAGATGGATTCGGGCACGGCCCTGGCGTCACGGGCGCTGAAGCGGGACAGGCCCATCAGCAGGTTTTCCTCCACGGTCAGGCGGCCGAAGATCTCGCGGCCCTGGGGCACGTAGGCGATGCCGGCGTGCACGCGCTGGTGCGGCTTGAGCCCGGTGATGGCGCGGCCCTCCCAGTTCACCGTGCCTTCCCTGGCCGGGATCAGGCCCATGAGGCATTTCAGCAGGGTGGTCTTGCCCACGCCGTTGCGCCCGAGCAGGCAGGTGACTTCGCCGATCCGGGCTTCGAAGGAGAGGCCGCGGAGGATGTGGCTGCCGCCGTAGTACTGGTGGAGCTGGTCGACTTTCAGCATGTCGATGTCCTTGTCTGTGCGCAGGGTGGATGGGAAAGGCGTCATCCACCCTGGGGTTCGTTCCTCAGCGGCCGAGGTACACCTCGATCACCTGTTCGTTGGCCTGGACCTGGGCGAGGGAGCCTTCGGCCAGGACGTGGCCCTGGTGGAGCACGGTGACGTGGTCGGCGATGGTGCCGACGAAGCCCATGTCGTGCTCCACCACCATCAGCGAGTGCTTGCGCGCGAGGCCCTTGAACAGTTCGGCAGTGAACTCGGTCTCGGCGTCGGTCATGCCCGCCACCGGTTCGTCGAGCAGCAGCAGTTGCGGGTCCTGCATCAGCAGCATGCCGATCTCCAGGAACTGCTTCTGGCCGTGGGAGAGCAGGCCGGCAGGGCGCTGGCGCGCGCTGTCCAGGCGGATGGTGGCGAGCACCTCGTCGATGCGGTCCTGCTGCTCGCCAGTGAGGCGGGCGCGCAGGCTGGCCCACACCGACTTGTCGGTCTTCTGCGCCAGCTCCAGGTTCTCGAACACGCTGAGCGCCTCGAACACCGTGGGCTTCTGGAACTTGCGGCCGATGCCGGCCTGGGCGATCTCGACTTCGCTCATGCGGGTGAGGTCGAGGGTTTCGCCGAACCAGGCCTGGCCGGTGTCAGGGCGGGTCTTGCCGGTGATGACGTCCATCAGCGTGGTCTTGCCCGCGCCGTTGGGGCCGATGATGCAGCGCAGCTCGCCGACGCCGATGTACAGGTTGAGGTCGTTGAGCGCCTTGAAGCCGTCGAAGCTGACGCTGATGTCCTCCAGCGTGAGGATGGTGCCGTGGCGGGTGTTCAGCCCCTGCCCGGCGGCCTGGCCGAGGCCCAGGGCATCGCGACCGCTGCCGGCGTCGCGGTTGGGGTCGTAGGCGGGTTCGAGCATGAAGTTCGGGGTGGCACGCATCACTTGCCCTCCTTCTTCAGCAGGCCGATCACGCCCTTGGGCAGGTACAGGGTGACGAGGATGAACAGCGCGCCGAGGAAGAACAGCCAGTATTCCGGGAAGGCCACGGTGAACCAGCTCTTCATGCCGTTGACCAGCCCGGCGCCCAGCAGCGGGCCGATGAGCGAGCCGCGCCCGCCGAGGGCGACCCAGACGGCGGCCTCGATGGAGTTGGTGGGGGACATTTCGCTGGGGTTGATGATGCCCACCTGGGGCACGTACAGCGCGCCGGCCAGGCCACAGAGCACGGCCGACAGCACCCAGATGAACAGCTTGTAGCCGCGCGGGTCGTAGCCGCAGAACATCAGCCGGTTCTCGGCGTCGCGCAGGGCGGTGAGCACCCGACCGAACTTGCTCTTCGACAGGCGCCAGCCGAGCACCAGGGCGCTCACCAGCAGCGCCACCGTGGCCAGGAACAGCACGGCGCGGGTGCCCGGCGCGGTGATGTCGAAGCCGAGGATGCGCTTGAAGTCGGTGAAGCCGTTGTTGCCGCCGAAGCCGGTCTCGTTGCGGAAGAACAGCAGCATGCCGGCGAAGGTCAGGGCCTGGGTCATGATCGAGAAGTACACGCCCTTGATCCGCGAGCGGAAGGCGAAGAAGCCGAACACCAGGGCCAGCAGGCCGGGGGCGAGCACCACCAGGCACAGGGCCCAGAGGAAGCTGGAGGTGCCGGCCCAGTACCAGGGCAGTTCGTTCCAGGCGAGGAAACTCATGAAGGCCGGCAGGCCGTCACCGGCGCTCTGGCGCATCAGGTACATGCCCATGGCGTAGCCGCCCAGGGCGAAGAACAGCCCATGGCCCAGGGACAGCAGCCCGGCATAGCCCCAGACCAGGTCCAGGGCCAGGGCGACGATGGCGTAGCAGAGGATCTTGCCCACCAGGGTCAGGGTGTAGGCCGAGACCTGCAGCGGGCTGTCGGCCGGCAGCAGGTGCAGCAGCGGCAGGGCGATCAGCACGGCGAGCACCAGGGCGCCGACGCCGAGGGTGACTTTCGGGCCGGCCTTCTGCGCGGCGGTGAGGGTCAGGGGCTGGTTCATCAGTCGATCACCCGTCCTTTGAGTGCGAAGAGCCCTTGGGGCCGCTTCTGGATGAAGAGAATGATCAGCGCGAGGATCAGGATCTTGCCCAGTACGGCGCCGATCTGTGGTTCGAGGATCTTGTTCGCCACCCCCAGGCCGAAGGCGGCCATGACGCTGCCGGCCAATTGGCCAACGCCGCCGAGCACCACCACCAGGAAGGAATCGATGATGTAGCCCTGGCCGAGGTCGGGGCCGACGTTGCCGACCTGCGACAGGGCCACGCCGCCGAGCCCGGCGATGCCGGAGCCGAGGCCGAAGGCGAGCATGTCCACGCGGCCGGTGGGCACGCCGCAGCAGGCGGCCATGTTGCGGTTCTGGGTGACGGCGCGGACGTTGAGGCCCAGGCGCGTGCGGTTGAGCAGCAGCCAGGTCAGCGCCACCACGAACAGGGCGAAGCCGATGATGACGATGCGGTTGTACGGCAGCACCAGGTTGGGCAGCACCTGGATGCCACCGGAGAGCCAGGCCGGGTTGGCCACTTCGACGTTCTGCGCGCCGAACACCACGCGCACCAACTGGATCAGCATCAGGCTGATGCCCCAGGTGGCCAGCAGGGTTTCCAGCGGGCGGCCGTAGAGGTGGCGGATCACCGTGCGCTCCAGGGCCATGCCGATGGTGGCGGTGACGCAGAAGGCCACCGGCAGCGCCACCAGCGGGTAGAGGGCGAGCAGGTCGGGGGCCAGGCGCTGGAAGGCGAGCTGCACCATGTAGGTGGTGTAGGCACCGAGCATGAGCATTTCGCCGTGGGCCATGTTGATCACCCCGAGCAGGCCGAAGGTGATGGCCAGGCCCAGGGCGGCCAGCAACAGGATGGAGCCCAGGGACAGGCCGCTGAAGGCTTGGCCGAGCACTTCGCCCAGGGCCAGCCGACGCTTGACCTGGGCCAGGCTGGTTTCGGCGGCGGTGCGCACGGCAGCGTCGGTTTCCACGGCCGGGTCGAGCAGCGCTTCGAGGCGGGTGCGGGCCAGCGGGTCGCCGGTCTCGCCCAGCAGGCGCACGGCGTTCAGGCGCACCCCTGGGTCGGGGTCGACCAGTCGCAGGTTGGCCAGGGCCAGGGACAGGGCGTCGCGCACGGCGCCGTCCGCTTCGGCCACCACGCGGGCATTGAGCAGGGCGAGCTGCGCGGGCTTGGCGCTCTTTTGCAGTTCGCGGGCGCCGGCCAGGCGCAGGGTCGGGTCGCTGGCGAGCAACTGGTGGCTGGCCTGGGTGGTGATCAACAGGCCGCGCAGGCGGTTGTTCAGGCGCAGTTTCTTCGGCGTGGCGGCGGGGGCGGTGTCGCCCTCGGCGGCCTGCCAGGTGCCGTCCTGTTCGAAGTAGGCCAGCTTGGCGTCGATGGCGAAGCGATTCTGTTGCAGGGCATCGAGCAGCGGTTGGCGCGCGGCGTCGGGCTCGGCGGCCCAACGCTCCAGCAGCCGGGCCTGCTGGCTCGGATTGGCGGCAGCGAAGTCGTTGGCGTCACCGGCCCGGGCCGCCAGGGGCAGCAACAGGGCCAGGGACAGGAAGATTCGGAGAAGGCAGTTGGGCATGGAGAGGGAGGCTCCGTATCGGCGGGGGAGGCCGAAAGCCGGAAGCCCGAAGCGGGAAGTGGCGCGCGTGGACGTCCAGCTTCCGGCTTCAGGCCGCCAGCTTTTGGGTTAGTTCTTCACCGCGTAGTCCGGCTTCTTGTCGTTACCGGAGATGAAGGGGCTCCACGGCTGGGCGCGCAGCGGGCCTTCGGTCTGCCAGACCACGGAGAACTGGCCGTCGTCCTGGACCTCGCCGATCATCACCGGCTTGTGCAGGTGGTGGTTGGTCTTGTCCATGGTCAGGGTGTAGCCGGAGGGGGCGGCGAAGGTCTGGCCGGCCATGGCTTCGCGGACCTTGTCGACGTCGGTGGTGCCGGCCTTCTCGACCGCCTGGGCCCACATGTGGAGGCCGACGTAGGTGGCTTCCATCGGGTCGTTGGTCACGGCGGTGCTGTAGTTGGGCAGGTTCTTGGCCTTGGCGTAGGCCTTCCACTGCTCGACGAATTTGCTGTTGACCGGGTTATCCACCGATTCGAAGTAGTTCCAGGCGGCCAGTTGGCCCACCAGCGGCCTGGTGTCGATGCCGCGCAGTTCTTCCTCGCCCACGGAGAAGGCCACCACCGGGATGTCGGTCGCCTCGATGCCCTGGTTGGCCAGCTCCTTGTAGAAGGGCACGTTGGAGTCGCCGTTGACGGTGGAGATCACCGCGGTCTTGCCGCCGGCGGAGAACTTCTTGATGTTGGCGACGATGGTCTGGTAATCGCTGTGGCCGAAGGGGGTGTAGACCTCTTCGATGTCCTTGTCGGCCACGCCCTTGCTGTGCAGGAAGGCGCGCAGGATCTTGTTGGTGGTACGCGGGTAGACGTAGTCGGTGCCCAGCAGGAAGAAGCGCTTGGCGCTGCCACCGTCTTCGCTCATCAGGTATTCCACCGCCGGGATGGCCTGCTGGTTCGGTGCGGCGCCGGTGTAGAAGACGTTGGGCGAGAGTTCCTCACCCTCGTACTGCACGGGGTAGAAGAGCAGGCCGTTGAGCTCCTCGAACACCGGCAGCACGGACTTGCGCGACACCGAGGTCCAGCAGCCGAAGACCACGTCCACCTTGTCCTTGGTCAGCAACTGGCGGGCCTTCTCGGCGAACAGCGGCCAGTTGGACGCGGGGTCGACCACCACCGGTTCGAGTTTCTTGCCGTTGATGCCGCCCTTGGCGTTGATCTCGTCGATGGTCATCAGCGCCATGTCCTTGAGCGAGGTCTCGGAGATGGCCATGGTGCCGGACAGCGAATGCAGGATGCCGACCTTGATGGTCTCGGCGGCCTGGATCGTCCAGGACAGGCCCATGGCGGCGATGGACGCGGAAAGGGTGAAGGCCTTGATCAGGCTGCGACGTTGCATGTGGCGATCTCCATTCTTTCGAGTATGTGAGTCACTGCGTTTATCGGTCTGTTGTCTGGGCAGTTTTCAACGGGTCCTGCTCGTCACCCTTGGGCGGGCTGCGGCCGTTGCCGAGCGCTGTGCAACATGTGCAGGGTGATCTTGCGTACTTCAGCCTTGCTGACCTCGATGTGGCTCTTCAGCAAGTGCTGTGCCTCTTCGCAGCGGCGCGACAGGATCGCGCCGAGGATGCGTGCGTGCTCTTCGTAGGTGATCTCCACGCGGGGGCTCTGGGTGAAGTCCAGGCGGCGGATGATCCGGATCTTTTCGCTGACTTCCGCGTGCAGCCTTGCCATCTCGCGGTTGCCGGCAGCCTGCAGCAGCAGGCAGTGGAAGGCCTCGTCGAGCTGCGAAACGGCGCGGCCGTCCTGCAGCCGCTCCTGCGGCAGCACCATCCAGGTGCGCTGGAGCTGTGCGAGGGCCTCGGGCAGCTCGCCCTGGGGGCGGCCGCTGAGGCGGCGCACCGCTTCCAGCTCCAGCAGGATGCGCACTTCGTAGAGCTCCTCGAAGTGGGTGAAGTCGAAGGGCCGGACCTGCCAGCCGCTGCGGAAATACACCTCCAGGTAGCCTTCGCGCTCCAGGCGGTACAGCGCCTGGCGCACGGGCGTGCGGCTGACCGCCATGCGTGTGGCGATTTCGCCTTCGGAGAAGCGGTCGCCGGGCAACAGGCGGAACTCGAAGATGTCGTCCTTGAGCTGGGCGTAGATGCGTTCGGCGAGATTCTCCGGGCGCTCCTTGCCGCGTTTGTCCGGGTCGACCAGTTGCATCTCAGGCGGCCTCGCTGGGGTCGAGCAGCAGCAGGGCGTCGCCCGGGGTCACCGCCTTGCCCGGCTGGCAGCGCACGGCCTTGACCCGCCCGGCCACCGGTGCGGTGACCGCCAGCTCCATCTTCATCGCCTCCACCACCAGCAGCGGGGTTCCCGCCTCGACGTGCTGGCCGGGCTCGACCAGCACCTTCCAGACACTGCCGCACATGTCGGCGCTGACCAGGTGGCCGTCGAGGTCGGCCTCGTCGTCCTGGGGGGCGGCCAGCGGCTTGGCGGCTGCCGGGTCGTCGTCGCGCCAGAGCTGCACCTCGGCGTCGAAGGCGGCCTTCTGGCGCGCCTGGAAGGCCTGGATGTCCTCGGCGTTGGCGGCGAGGAAGCGGTTGTATTCGGCGAAGTCGAACAGGCCGTGCTCGATGCGGATCTCGGCGCGACCTTCGCGGAAGGCCTCGCGGAAGGTGTCCAGCTCGGCCTCGCTCACCGGGTAGAAGCGCACCTGGTCGAAGACGTGCAGCAGCCAGGGCTGGCCATGCTCGAACTGGGCGTTCTTCACGTACTTGTTCCAGATCGGCAGGGTGCGGCCCACCAGTTGGTAGCCGCCGGGGGAGTCCATGCCGTAGATGCACATGTACAGGCCGCCGATGCCCACGGTGCCCTCGGCGGTGTAGGTGCGTGCCGGGTTGTACTTGGAGCTAAGCAGGCGGTGGCGCGGGTCCAGCGGCACGGCGCAGGGGGCGTCGAGGTAGACGTCGCCCAGGCCGAGGATCAGGTAGCTGGCGTCGAAGAGGATGTCGCGCACCGCCTCGCGGCTGTCCAGGCCGTTGATGCGCTGCAGGAAGTCGACGTTGTTCGGCAGCCAGGGCGCTTCGGCGCGCACGGTTTCCCGGTAGCGCTCGACGGCGCCGAGGGTGGCGCTGTCCTCGAAGGCCATGGGCAGGTGGATGATGCGGGTCGGCACCTGGAGCCCGGCCACATCGCCCAGGCGCTGTTCCAGGCGCAGGAGGTGCTGCAGCAGCGTCTGCTGGTGCAGCACGCGGCTGTCATAGCGCAACTGCAGGGAGCGCACGCCGGGGGCCAGTTCTTCCAGGCCAGCCAGGGGTTCGGCCTTGAGGGCCTCCATCAGCAGGTGCACGCGCAGGCGCAGGGCGAGATCGAGGACGTTGTCGCCGTACTCCAGCAGCAGGTAGGCATCACCGGCCTGGCGGTACACCACCCGTGGCCGCGTGCCTTCGGCAGGCAGTTCGGCGAGCACGGTGGCCGAGACGGTAGCGCCCGGCTGCAGGCTGGGCGCCGGCAGGGGCATGGCGCTGATGGCGGCCAGCGCTTCGAGGCTGCCCAGTTGCGCCTGCTCCAGGCTCTGGGCCTGCTGGAAGCCGATGGGGTGGAAGCGCAGCCTGTCGCCGGGCTTCACCTGGCCGACCTTCCACAGTTCGGCCTTGGCGATGGTCACCGGGCAGACGAAGCCGCCGAGGCTCGGGCCGTCCTTGGTGAGGATCACCGGGAAGTCGCCGGTGAAGTTGATTGCGCCGATGGCGTATTCGCAGTCGTGCACGTTGGAAGGGTGCAGGCCGGCTTCGCCGCCGTCGGCACGGGTCCAGCTCGGCTTGGGGCCGGACAGGCGCACGCCGAGGCGGTTGGAGTTGTAGTGCACCTCCCATTCGGCGGCGAAGAACGCCTCGATGGCCTCGGCGGTGAAGAAGTCCGGGGCGCCGTGGGGGCCGTAGAGCACACCGATGTCCCAGGTGCTGCCGTAGCGGGGGATGAGGCTCGGGTCGGCGGCCTGGGGTGGCGCCACCGGGGCCGGGGTGGTGCAGGCCGGCAGGGCGGGCTGGGAGATGGCCAGCATGTCCGCCGGGCGCAGGGTGCGGCCGGCGTGGCCGCCGAACTGGCCGAGGGCGAAGGTGGAGCGGCTGCCCAGGTAGAGCGGCACGTCCAGGCCGTTGCGCACCGCGAGGTAGGTGCGGCAGCCGTGGGTGGCGCGGCCGAGCTTGAGCACCTGGCCGGCCTTGATGGCGAGCGGTTGCCAGTAGTCCACGGGCTCGCCGTCCAGCTCGGCCGGGCAGTCGGCGCCGGTCAGGGCGATCAGCGCATCGCAGTGGAAGCGCAGCGTCGGTCCCTGCAGGGTGAACTCCAGGCCGGCGGCGCTGGCGTGGTTGCCGACGATGCGATTGGCCAGGCGGAAGGCGAAGTCGTCCATCGGGCCGGAGGGCGGCACGCCGATGTCCCAGTAGCCGAGGCGGCCGGGGTAGTCCTGCACGCTGGAGTAGGTGCCGGGCTCCAGCACTTCGATGGCGCTGGGGCGGAAGGCGAAGTCGTCGAGCAGGCGGGTGGAAACCTGGCCGCTGGCCAGGCGCGGGTCGGCCACCACCTGGCGCAGGTAGTCGAGGTTGCTGGCGATGCCATGCAGGCGGGTTTCGCCGAGGGCCTTGCGCAGCTTGCCCAGGGCTTCGTCGCGGTCACGGCCGTGGACGATCAGCTTGGCGATCATCGGGTCGTAGAAGGCCGAGACCTCGCTGCCGGTGCTGACCCAGCCGTCGAGGCGGACGTCGTCGGGGAAATGCACGTCGGTGAGCACGCCGGGGCTGGGCATGAAGTTCTTCAGCGGGTCTTCGGCGTAGATCCGCACCTCCATCGCGGCGCCTTGTGGCGCGCGTTGCAGGGTGGGCCAGTCGAGTGCGTCGCCGGCGGCCACGCGGAGCATGCATTCGATCAGGTCGAGGCCGGTGACCATCTCGGTGACCGGGTGTTCCACCTGCAGGCGGGTGTTCACTTCGAGGAAGTAGAAGGCGTCGCGCGCGGCGTCGTAGATGAATTCCACGGTGCCGGCGCTGCGGTAGCCCACCGAGGCGCCCAGCTCGATGGCGGCGGCGTGCAGGCGCTCGCGGGTGGCCTGGGGCAGGTTGGGGGCGGGGGTTTCCTCCAGCAACTTCTGGTTGCGCCGCTGCAGCGAGCAATCGCGTTCGCCCAGGGCGACCACGCGGCCCTGGCCGTCACCGAAGATCTGCACTTCGACATGGCGGGCCTGGTCGACGAAGCGTTCGAGGAAGACCCCGGCATCACTGAAGAACTGCTCGCCCATGCGCTTGACGCTTTCATAGGCATCGCGCAGTGCCTGGGCGTCGGCGCAGCGGGTGAGGCCGATGCCGCCACCGCCGGCGGTGGTCTTGAGCATCACCGGGTAGCCGATGTGCTCGGCGGCGGCCAGGGCGTCGTCCAGGCTCGGCAGCAGGCCGGTGCCGGGGGCCATGGGTACACCGGCGGCAGCGGCCAGTTCGCGGGCGCGGTGCTTGAGGCCGAATTCGCGGATCTGCCCGGGGGTGGGGCCGACGAAGGCGATGCCGGCGGCTTCGCAGGCCTCGGCGAACTCCGCGCTTTCGGAGAGGAAGCCGTAGCCGGGGTAGATGGCCTGGGCGCCGCTTTGCGCGGCGGCGGCGAGGATCTTGTCGATGCGCAGGTAACTGTCGGACGGCTTGTCGCCACCCAGGGCGATGGCCAGGTCGGCCTCATGGACGTGCTGGGCGTTGCGGTCGGCGTCGGCATACACGGCGACGCTCTTCACGCCCAGGCGCTTGAGGGTGCGAATGGCGCGGACGGCGATCTCGCCGCGGTTGGCGATCAGTACGGTGCTGAACATGACGGTCTCTCCCTAGTGTTTGTCGGTTGGCTGGCTGGCGATGAAGGCGCGCCAGCCGCCGAAGGCGGTGATGTCGCGGGCGCCTTCCAGAGCGTAGGGCTCGCAGATGAACCCCTTCACCCAGCGGCCGTCTTCCAGTTGCAGGTTGCCGATGCCCAGCGGTGGCGGGATCTCCGCGACGAACTCGCCGAAGCGCGCCAGGGGGATGTCCCAGAGCTCGACGATCAGGGGCGCGCCACCCTGGCTGCGGACCAGGCCCGGCTTGGGTGGCACGGTGCCGGGCAGGGCGAACAGGCGGTAGTCGGCCGTGGTGCGGGTCTGTTCCACCCGCACGGCGTCGCGGCTGGTGAGCTGGGTGTTGAGGGGCATGCCGGTGAGGTGCGCGCCCACCACTGCGACGCGGACGCAGCCAGGGGCCTGGGTCGGTGCTGCCTGGGGCGGCAGGGCGCGGCCGGTGGCGCCCAGGGGCAGGCCGAGGGCCGCTTGCCAGCGCTTGCCGAAGTCGGCCAGGGCGCTGTCGTGCCAGGCCGGGGCGAGCAGGGTGATGCCCGCCGGCAGGCCGTCGGCGCGCAGGCCCGCGGGCAGGGCCAGGGCGCTGAGGTCGGCGAAGTTGGTGAAGTTGGTATAGGTGCCGAACTGGGCGTTGAACCGCACCGGCTCCTCGGCCATCTCGGTGATGCGGCGGAGGGTGGGCGCGGTGGGCACCACCAGGGCGTCGAAGGGCGCGAGGGCGTCGTTGATGCGCCGTGCCAGTTCGGCGCGCAGGTACTCGGCGCGGTAGGCGTCGCAGGCGCTGTAGCCCAGGCCCTGGTCGAGGATGCTGCGCACCACCGGGTCCATGGCCTCGGGCTGGTCGCTGAGGATGGCGCCGGCGGCGACGGTGCGTTCGGCCACCCAGGGGCCCTGGTAGAGCTGTTCGGCCAGTTGGCGGAAGGGGCTGAAGTCGATCGGGGTGATCGTGCTGCCGAGGGCGCGCAGGCGCTCCAAGGCCGCGTCGAACACGGCACGGTTCTGTGCGTCGCCGAAGAACTCCAGGCTGTCCGGCACCGCCAGCTTGGGTGCGGCGGGCATGCCCACCGGGGCGCTATGGGGGTTCTGCCGCGAGTAGGGGTCGCGGGCGTCGTAGCCGCCGGCGATGTGCGCCACGGTCTCGGCGTCGGCCACGGTCAGGGCGAACACGGAGATGCAGTCGATGCTGCGGCACGCCGGCACCAGGCCGGTGTTGGGCAGGCGGCCCTTGGTGGGCTTCAGCCCGACGATGTTGTTGAAGCCGGCGGGTACCCGGCCGGAGCCGGCGGTGTCCGTGCCCAGGGCGAAAGGCACCAGGCCACGGGCGACTACGCTGGCTGAGCCGGAGCTGGAGCCGCCGCTGACATAGGCGGGGTCGAAGGTGTTGGCTACTGCGCCGTAGGGCGAGCGGGTACCCACGAGGCCGGTGGCGAACTGGTCGAGGTTGGTCTTGCCGATGAGGATGGCGCCGGCTGCACGCAGGCGCTGGACCACGGTGGCGTCCTCGGTTGCCGGGTAGGCGAAGGCCGGGCAGGCGGCCGTGGTGGTCCAGCCGGCGGCGTCGATGTTGTCCTTGATGGCGAAGGGCACGCCGTACAGCGGCAGGTGCTCCCGGTCGCCGTCGACGGAGGCCAGCAGGGCGCTGAGTTCGGTGAGCTGGGCGTCCAGTTGTTCGGCGCTGGCGAGGCTGATCCAGGCGTTGTCTTCCCCGGTGAGGTGCCGGCGCAGGGTATGCAGCAGGTCGGCGGGTTGCAGCAGGTCGCGGTAGGCCTGTTGCCAGTCGGCCAGGGTGAAGGCGATGGGGGCGTCGGACATGTTCTGGGGTTCCATCTTGTATCCAAGTTGGAATTCCCTAGAGCAAGGGCGGTGCCAGGTCCGCCAAAGGCCCGTGGCTGCTGGCGTCCGGGGCTTTCAGCGGGGGCGCGGTGCGTGCGGTGGCGCACTGCGCTGGGGCGCGGCGGGCCGCTCCGGCAATGGGGTGGTGCACGCCGGGCTGCGGCTGTCACGCATTGCAGGACGGGTCGACCCCGCCCTGCGGATGGCCTGGTGGTGGCCGGTGCGCGGTCAGGGCACCAGGTAGTTCTTCACCCCGGTGAAGATGATCTGGGCGGCGAGGGCGCAGACGAACAGGCCCATCAGGCGGCTGACGATCTGCAGGCCCTGCTCGCCGAGGATGCGTTCGATGCGGTTGGAGAGGTAGAGCACCACGCCGACGGTGACACTGGCGAGGGCGATGGCGGCGAGGGCGGTGAACTTGTCGTTCCAGTGCACGTGGCCGGCGCCCATCACCAGCATGGCGCCGATGGTGCCGGGGCCGACGGTGAGGGGGATGGTCAGCGGCACGATGGTGACGTCCTGCTGGACGTTGTCGGCCTGCACCGCCGGCTTGCCCTGGGCCATGCCGAGGGCGGAGATGAACAGCACGGCGCCGGCGCCGATGCGGAAGGCGTCGATGGTGATGCCGAAGACGTTGAAGATGCTCTGGCCGAACAGGTAGAGCAGGGCGCTGGCCACCAGGGTGCCGAGGGCGACCTTCCAGGCGAGCTTCTTGCGCTCCTTCACCGTGTAGCCCCGGGTGAGGCCGATGAAGCAGGAGAGGACGAAGAAGGGGCTGTAGAGCACCAGCATCTTCAGGTACAGGCTGAACATCGTGGAGAGCATCGGACGGGCTCGCGAGGCAACGGTGGTGTGACTGTAGGAGGCGCCGGGGGCCATACCCGTTGATCCGGGTCGCCCTGGCGAGGGGCAATCATACGCCGGCACGCCGCCGGATGTGGGGTGCGCGTCGTGTCAGCGCGGTGTGGGTACCGGGCGTGGCGCGGGGCAGAAGCAGGGTGGGCGTAGGGTGGGCTTCAGCCCACCGCTCTCCCGGAGCCAGGCACATCGGCATGCCAGGCCCGACCCCGCCTGGTGGATGAAAAGAGCGTCATCCACCCTGCGCAGCGGTCATGTCCGCGCGCGGGCGTGAGGCCTTCGCAGGGGCGACTTCAGTCGCCAAGCGGTGCGCAGCGCCGCCGAGCGAATTCATTCGTGATCGGAATCCCGGGCTACGGGAGCCTCAGGAATGCAGGGCGCTTCCCGGTTCGCGCAGGCGGCGCATTTCCTTTTCGGCGACCCAGTGCTCGATGAGTTCGCGCAACTGTGACAGTTCCACCGGCTTGGCCATGTGGCCATCCATGCCGGCCTGGCGCGCGCGCTCCTTGTGCTCGTTGAGGATGTGCGCGGTGAGGGCGACCACCGGGGTGCGCGGGCGCTGGGCGTCGCGCTCCCAGTCACGGAGCATCTCGGTGGCGGAGAAGCCGTCGAGCACCGGCATCTCGCAGTCCATCAGCACCAGGTCGTACTGGCGCTCCTTCATGGCGCTGAGGGCCTCCTCGCCATTGCTGGCGGTGTCCGGCTGCAGGTTGAGCTTGCTCAGCATGCCGCGGATGACCTTGGTGGAGATGCTGTTGTCCTCGGCAACGAGGATGCGGAAGTCACCGGGGACGTTGAGCGGCGAGCTGACCTGGGAGCCGGGGAGGGTGGCGGCGCCGCCGGCGGCGCGCTGGACCAGCTCGTCTGCCAGGGTGGTCTTGAGGGTGTAGCCGGCCACCGGCTTGGCGAGGATGCGCTTGATGCCGGCGTTGCGGGCGATGATCTTGCTCGGCGCGTTGCTGATGCCGGTAAGCATGATGATCAGGATGTCGTGGTTGAGGCTCGGGTCTTCCTTGATCTTGGCGGCCAGTTGCATGCCGGTCATGCCGGGCATGTCCTGGTCCAGCAGCACCACGTCGAAGTATTCGCGCAGGTGGGCCTTGGTGCGCAGCAGGGCCAGGGCCTCCTTGCCGGAGGGCACGGCGCTGACCTGCAGGCCCCAGGCGCTGCATTGCTGCACGAGCACCTTGCGGCAGGTGTCGTTGTCGTCCACCACCAGCAGGCGCGCGCCCTGCAGCGGGCCGTCGAGGTCGGAGGCGGGCTGCTCCAGGCGTTCGCTGTCCAGGGGCAGGGTCAGCCACAGGGTGCTGCCCTGGTTGCCGCCGCTCTGGATGCCGAAGTCACCGTGCATCAGGCGCACCAACTGGCGGGCGATGATCAGGCCAAGGCGGCCACTGAGCTTGGTGGCGGAGAGGAAGTCCTTGCTGTGCAGTTCGGCGTTGAGCAGGGCGTCGCGCTCGCCGGCTTCCAGGGGACGGCCGCTGTCCTGCACGGCGATGCGCAGGCGTGGCTCGGCGCCGCTGGTGTCCAGGGCCACCACCAGCAGGATTTCGCCTTCGTCGGTCTGCTTGAAGGCGTTGTCCAGCAGGCTCAGCAGCACCTGGCGCAGGCGCGTCGGGTCGCCGCCCACCACGCGCGGCACCTGGGGCTGCATGAAGCTGATGAGTTCGACCTTCTGCTGCTCGGCCTTGGCGCGGAAGATGTCCAGGCAGTCGTCGATCAGGGCGTTGAGGTCGAACTGCACGTCGTCCAGTTCGATCTGCCCGGATTCCAGCTTGGAGATGTCGAGGATCTCGTTGATCAGGGTGAGCAGCTCGTTGCCGGAGCTGTGGATGGTCTGCACGTAGTCACGCTGCTTGGCCGACAGCGGGGTGCCCAGCAGCAGCTCGGTCATGCCCAGCACGCCGTTCATGGGGGTGCGGATCTCGTGGCTGATCTTGGCCAGGAACTCGCCCTTGGCCTTGAGTTCGGCGGAGCTGGCGGCCAGTTCGCGGCTGACCACGAAGTCGTCCAGGAGGATGCGCCGCTGGCGCTCGCTCATGGCCATGCTCATCAGCACGCCACTGACGCTGGTGATGCTGAGCAGGCCGAAGGCCAGCCACTCCGACCGCACGGCCCAGTAGCCGAACAGCGCTGGCAGCGAACCGAGGAAGGCCACGCAGAACACCAGCAGCGCCAGGGTGAACAGGCGCGCCGGACGGTAGCCGGCCCGCCAGTGGTGCACGGCGACGCCGAAGATGCTGAGCCCGGTGACGGCGCCCATGCCGTAGACCAGTTGGTTGAACTGCAGGTCGGTGGCCACCAGCAGGAGCAGACCGGTGATGCCGATCACCACGGCTTCGCTGATCAACAGGCCGTTGAGCGGGGTGTCGGGGCAGACGCGGCGGAAGAAGCCGCCAGCGAAGACCAGGGCGCAGACCATGGCAGCCAGCATGGAGAGGTTGGCCAACTGCGACTGGGCGCCGGGCCAGAAGTCCAGCCAGGGGCTGCTGATGCCCAGCAGCGTCAGCGCGGTGGCGATGATGCAGAGCTGGGTGGCGGCCAGCCACAGGCTGCAGCCGGCACGGGTGTAGGCGAAGCGCAGGACGTTGTGCAGCACCAGCATCACCAGGCTGCCCAGCAGCAGGCCGAAGAGCAGCGGGCGGCTGTCGTCGGCGGCCATCAGCGCGGCGCTCTGCAGGCTGATGGTGGGGCGCAGGGCGTGCTCGGAGGAGAGCCGCAGGTAGAGGTCCAGGGGCTCGCTGCGCTGGGGCAGCGGCAGCAGGAAGTCACGGCTGGGTAGCGGCCGCTCGGCGTAGGGCAGGCGGCTGCCGGTGCGGATGTGGTCGATCACCTCGCCGCCCCGTACCACGTACAGGTCGAGGTAGGAGAGGTAGGGGGCGAAGACCCGCAGCAGCCGTTCGTGCTGGCCGGCCGGCAGCGGATAGTGCAGCCAGAGGGCACTTTCGCCGCCGGGGGTGTAGAGGCGGTCGAGGTCGACGGGGGTGAACTGGGCGATGGATTGCTGGGCGCGGACGTCGTCCAGCTGGAGGCTGGCGGCGGGGTCGAGCAGGGCGCTCCAGCGCGGCGCCTCTGCGGCGTGCAGGGGATGCAGGCACAGCAGGGTCAGCAGCAGGCTGACGCAAAGTCCTATGGCATTCCTGAGCCGGCGCACGGCGAGGTCCCTTCATGAATGAGTGGCCGGATTATAGCCAAGGCCCAGCCGGCGGAATATGACAAAGGCGGCCACTTGGGCCGCCTTTGCGAGGTTTTACCGGAACTTTACCTACCTTCAGCCTTCGCCGCGTTCGCGGGCGATGGCGCGGTAGCCGATGTCCTTGCGGTAGAAGCAGCCGTTCCAGCGGATCTTCTCCGCCAGGCGGTAGGCCTGCTGCTGGGCGTCGGACACGCTGGCACCGATGGCGGTGGCGCAGAGCACGCGGCCGCCGGCGGTGACCACCTGGCCGTCCTTGAGGGCGGTGCCGGCGTGGAACACCTTGCCATCGAGGGCGGCGGCGTCGGCCAGGCCTTCGATGACGTCACCCTTGGCGTAGTCGCCCGGGTAGCCGCCGGCGGCGAGGACCACGCCCACGGTGGGGCGCGGGTCCCAGGTGGCTTCCACCTTGTCCAGGGCCTTGGCCAGGGCGGCCTCGACCAGCAGGACAAGGGAGCTTTCCAGGCGCACCATGATGGGCTGGGTTTCCGGGTCGCCGAAGCGGCAGTTGAACTCGATGACCTTGGGCGCGCCGCTCTTGTCGATCATCAGGCCGGCGTAGAGGAAGCCGGTGTAGACGTTGCCTTCCTCGGCCATGCCGCGGACGGTGGGGTAGATCACCTCGTCCATCACGCGCTGGTGCACGGCGGGGGTGACCACCGGGGCGGGGGAGTAGGCACCCATGCCGCCGGTGTTGGGGCCGGTGTCGGCGTCGCCGACGCGCTTGTGGTCCTGGCTGGTGGCCATGGGCAGCACGTTCTGGCCGTCGACCATGACGATGAAGCTGGCTTCCTCGCCGTCGAGGAACTCTTCGATCACCACGCGGGCACCGGCGTCGCCGAAGGCGTTGCCGGAGAGCATGTCACGCACGGCGTCCTCGGCTTCGGCCAGGGTCATGGCGACGATCACGCCCTTGCCGGCGGCCAGGCCGTCGGCCTTGACCACGATGGGGGCACCCTTCTCGCGCAGGTAGGCCAGGGCCGGCTCGACTTCGGTGAAGTTCTGGTAGTCGGCGGTGGGGATCTTGTGGCGGGCGAGGAAATCCTTGGTGAAGGCCTTGGAACCTTCCAGCTGGGCGGCGCCGGCGGTGGGGCCGAAGATGGCCAGGCCACGGGCGCGGAACAGATCGACCACGCCTTTCACCAGCGGGGCCTCGGGGCCGACGATGGTCAGCTGCACGTTGGCAGCGGCGAAGTCGGCCAGTTGCTCGATGGCCAGCACGTCGATGGCGACGTTCTCGCACTTGGCTTCGGTGGCGGTGCCGGCGTTGCCCGGGGCGACGAAGACCTTGGCGACGCGCGGGTCCTGGGCCACTTTCCAGGCCAGGGCGTGTTCACGACCGCCGCTGCCGATGATCAATACGTTCATTGCGTTTTCCTCGAGGAGGCGGGCCAGGGGCCCCGATGGTGGATGAGAAGAGCGTCATCCACCCTACAAAAGCTTATTCCTGCAGACCTTCGGTGCGTCCCTGTCACTCAGTGCCGGAAGTGGCGCATGCCGGTGAACACCATCGCAATGCCGGCCTCGTCGGCGGCAGCGATGACTTCGTTGTCACGCATGGAGCCACCCGGCTGGATCACGGCGGTGATGCCGGCCTTGGCGGCGTTGTCGATGCCGTCGCGGAAGGGGAAGAAGGCGTCGGAGGCCATGACCGCGCCCTTGACCTCGAGGCCGGCATGCTCGGCCTTGATGGCGGCGATGCGGGCGGAGTTGACGCGGCTCATCTGGCCGGCGCCGACGCCGACGGTCTGGCGGTTCCTGGCGTAGACGATGGCGTTGGACTTGACGAACTTGGCCACTTTCCAGGCGAAGATCAGGTCGTGGATCTCCTGCTCGCTCGGGGCGCGCTGGGTGACGATCTTCAGGTCGCTTGCCGCGATCATGCCGATGTCGCGGCTCTGCACCAGCAGGCCGCCGTTGACGCGCTTGAAGTCCCAGCCCGGGGCACGCTCGGCCGGCCACTCGCCGCATTCCAGCAGGCGCACGTTGGCCTTGGCGGCCACCACGTCACGGGCGGCGGCGGAGATTTTCGGGGCGATGATCACTTCGACGAACTGGCGCTCGACGATGGCCTTGGCGGTTTCGCCATCCAGCTCGCGGTTGAAGGCGATGATGCCGCCGAAGGCGGATTCGGTGTCGGTGGCGTAGGCCAGGTCGTAGGCCTTGCGGATGCCGCCTTCGTCTTCCGGTACCACGGCGACGCCGCAGGGGTTGGCGTGCTTGACGATGACGCAGGCCGGCTTGACGAAGCTCTTCACGCATTCCAGGGCGGCGTCGGTGTCGGCCACGTTGTTGAAGGACAGTTCCTTGCCCTGCAACTGGACGGCGGTGGAGACGCTGGCTTCGCCCTTCTTCGCTTCCACGTAGAACGCCGCGCTCTGGTGCGGGTTCTCGCCGTAGCGCATTTCCTGGGCCTTGACGAACTGGCTGTTGAAGGTGCGCGGGAAGGCGCCACGGCCTTCGGTGGAGAGGGTGTCACGGGCCTGGTCGATGGTGCCCAGGTAGTTGGCGATCATGCCGTCGTAGGCGCTGGTGTGCTCGAAGGCCTTGAGGGCCAGGTCGAAGCGCTGGGCGTAGGTCAGGCCGCCGGCCTTGAGGGACTCGACGATGCCGGCGTAGTCGCTGGCGTTGACCACGATGGCGACGTCCTTGTGGTTCTTCGCGGCGCTGCGGACCATGGTCGGGCCGCCGATGTCGATGTTCTCGATGGCGGTGGGCAGGTCGCAGTCAGCCTTGGCGACGGTGGCCTCGAAGGGGTAGAGGTTGACCGCTACCAGGTCGATCGGCTTGATGCCGTGCTGCTCCATGACCGCGCCGTCCAGGTTGCGACGACCGAGGATGCCGCCGTGGATCTTCGGGTGCAGGGTCTTCACGCGGCCGTCCATCATTTCCGGGAAGCCGGTGTAGTCGGCGACTTCCACGGCGGCGACACCGTTGTCCTTGAGCAGCTTGTAGGTGCCGCCGGTGGAGAGGATCTCCACGCCCAGGGCAGCCAGTTCACGGGCGAACTCGAGGATGCCGGTCTTGTCGGAAACGCTGATCAGGGCGCGGCGAACGGGGAGGCGGGTGGTCTGGTCGGTCATGTCGATGTCCATCGGAGCAGGGGAATCAGTAAAAAAGGGCGGCCTTTGATGTTCTCGGGGGCCGCCCTTTCTTTATCGAATACGTGCTTACAGGAGGTCGTACTGCTTGAGCTTCTTGCGCAGCGTGCCCCGGTTGAGGCCGAGCATTTCGGAGGCCTTGGTCTGGTTGCCCTTGACGTAGTTCATCACGGTTTCCAGCAGCGGGGCCTCCACTTCGGAGAGCACCAGGTTGTAGACGTCCGTGACCGTCGCGCCCTCCAGATGGGCGAAGTAGTTGTGCAGTGCCTTCTCGACGCTGCCGCGCAGGGTCTGGCCCTCGGCGGTCGGTGTGGTCAGGTGCTGTTTCAGGTTGGCGTTGTCGCTCACGGGTGTTGCCCCATCAAAAAAATTCTCGGTCATCGTCGTCATGCGGCCTTATCCCCTTCGTTGTGACGCTCGGCGAAAAATTGCCGAACGCTGGCGCACTGCGCGTCCGTGGACTCCAAACGATTGAACTGGGCGCGAAATTCCCTGGCGCCCGGCAGGGTTGCGAGATACCAGCCGACATGCTTGCGGGCGATGCGTACGCCCATCACTTCGCCGTAGAAGGCGTGCAGTGCGGCCAGGTGCTCCAGCAGGATCTGTTCCACCTCTTCCAGCCCCGGTACCGCCAGCAGTTCGCCGGTGGCCAGGTAATGCGTGATCTCGCGGAAGATCCAGGGTCGCCCCTGGGCCGCTCGACCGATCAGCAGGGCATCGGCACCGGTGGCGTCGAGGACCTGTCTGGCTTTCTGTGGCGAGTCGATGTCGCCGTTGGCAAAGACCGGGATCGACACCGACTGTTTGATCGCAGCGATGGTGTCGTACTCGGCTTCGCCGGTGTACAGGTCGGCCCGGGTGCGACCGTGAACGGCCAGCGCCTGGATACCCGACTCTTCGGCGATCCTCGCCACGGCCATGCCGTTCCTGTTGTCGCGGTCCCAGCCGGTACGGATCTTCAGCGTGACCGGGACATCGACGGCTTTCACCACCGCCTCGAGGATGCGTGCCACCAGGGCTTCATCCTTCATCAGCGCGGAACCGGCCGCCTTGTTGCAGACCTTCTTCGCCGGACAGCCCATGTTGATGTCGATGATCTGCGCACCGAGTGCCACATTGGCCCTGGCCGCCTCGGCCAGCATCTCCGGGTCGCCGCCGGCAATCTGCACCGAACGGGGCTCCGGGTCACCCTCGTGTAGCAGGCGCAACCGGGACTTGCGGCTGTTCCACAGGCGCACGTCGCTGGTGACCATTTCGGAGACTACCAAGCCGGCGCCCAGGCGACGGCAAAGCAGACGAAACGGACGATCGGTCACGCCCGCCATGGGAGCGAGTATCACCTGGTTGGGTAGTGCGTATGGGCCGATGCGTACCGCCGACATGGGTCTTCCCTGCCTGTGGGGGCCGGATCTGGGTCTTCGAAAAAGGGTGGGCATCATACCCGCTCTCGATGACCGGATAAAGGTCGTTTTGAACAAATTCTGAACAGTGCCGAGCTTATCGCCAGGGGTTCTGGCCAGGCCCCGGAGCGGCGTCCGATGGGCCTGTCGGGCTATTCCGGGGAATGGAAGCTTAGGCTGTAATTGACCGCTTTGGCACCGGGATCAAGGATGTCCAGCGAGATGTGGATCGGCGTCTGCGGCGGCATCTCGGTCTGCCCGGCCAGCTCTCCGCCGAGGTACTCCCCGGGCTTGAAGCGACGGCTGGCGAGCAGTTGCCCGTTGATGTCGGCAAAGCGCAGTTCCAGCAGCGGGAAGGGCTGGGAGAAGGCCGCGCGGTTGTAGATGATCGCGTCCACCACCAGGGCGCCGGCGAAGTCCGGATGGCTGCGTACCACCAGGTTGCTGCTCTTGATCAGGTTGACGTCGACCTTGGAGGGCAGGCGGCAGCCGATCTCGGGGCAGAGCTGTTCGAACCAGGGGCGGTATTGGTCGGTGCGGGCCAGTTCGTCGAAGTGGTACCAGACGTACTGGAGGCCCAGGGCGAGGCCGCCGATCAGGTTCAGCAGGCCCCAGCCGATCCAACGGCCCCAGGGTGTGCGCGGGGCCTGCCATTCCAGTTGCAGGGGTTCGTCGTCCAGGTCCAGCAGGCCCTTGTCGCGCAGGCTCGGTTCGTTGCGCGGGGCGCTGCGGGGCACGGCAGGCTCGGCCGGTGCGTCGTCCAGCGGCTCGTCGTGGTTGTTCTCGCTCCGTTCCCGGGGGGCCGTGCGGCCGGGTGCAGGGAGATCCGGCTCGTCATCGGGCTCGGCAACGCGGGCCGAGCCGATGTTCGGCAGCGGGTCGTCTTCGTCCTCGACGGCGGCCAGGTTCAGCGCGGGTTCGCGGCGTTCCGGCTCGGCCGGGCGCGGCGGCGGCACCGGTGCCTGGGGGGCGGAGGCGGTGGGGCGTTGCTCGGCGTGCAGCAGGGCCTCGGCCCAGCCTTCGTCGTAGCGTTGTTCGGGGTCGTCACGCTGGCCCAGCAGTTGTTCGCCTGGCTTGGGGGCGGCCTGCAGGGCCATGAATTCGCGGGAGAGCTTGAGTTCTTCCTGCTCCAGCTTGGCCAGTTCCTCGTCGAGGTCGAGGCTGTCCAGGTCCAGGTCGTCGTGGATCCACAGGGTGTTCTTGTCGCCGCTCTTGCCGCTGGGAGCCGGCGTTGCGGCAGCCTGGGGCTTGAGCACGGTGGCGACGCTGGGCACGCTCGGAGCCGGAGCCGGAGCCGGAGCCGGAGCCGGAGCCGGAGCCGGAGCCGGAGCCGGAGCCGGAGCCGGAGCCCGGGGCGCGGGTGGCGTCGGGCTCGGGGCTGCCTGGCGAGCGGGTTGTGGTGCCGCAGCCGGGGCGGTCGTCGTCGAGGCGGTGGCCTCTTTTGCCGCCAGGCTCCCCAGCAGTTGCTTGGCCGCGTTGAACACGTGCAGGCACGCGCCGCAGCGCACCGCGCCATGGGCCGCCGCCAGCTGGGCGCGGGTCACGCGGAAGCTGGTCTGGCAATGGGGGCACTGGGTGACGAAGCTATCGGTCATGCGGCGGTCCGGGCAAAACGACGCGCTAGTCTACCAACTCGCCACGTTACTGGCGCATTCCTGCTGTGCATCCTTTGCGGGCCTCAGCGACGAACGCCGCTGATGCGCACCCAGCCGTCCTTCTCGGCGGTCGGGTCCAGCTCGAAGGCATCGGCATAGGCCGCGCGGACCTCCTCGGCCTGCTCGGCGAGGATGCCCGAGAGCGCCAGTCGGCCGCCGGCCTTGACCAGTGCGGTGATCTGCGGCGCCAGGGACACCAGCGGGCCGGCGAGGATGTTGGCAACTACCACGTCGGCCGGCTGTTGCGGCATGTCGGCGGGCAGGTAGACGGGGAACAGGGCCGGGTCGATGCCGTTGCGCGAGGCGTTGTCGCGGGATGCCTCCAAGGCTTGCGGGTCGATATCGGTGCCCACCGCCTGGCGCGCGCCCAGCAGCAGACCGGCGATGGCGAGGATGCCGGAGCCGCAGCCGAAGTCGATCAGGTCGCAGCCGCCCAGCTCCTGGCCGTCGAGCCACTCCAGGCATAACGCGGTGGTCGGGTGGGTACCGGTGCCGAAGGCCAGGCCCGGGTCCAGCAGCAGGTTCACCGCGTCCGGTTCGGGGGCGTCGTGCCAGCTCGGGACGATCCACAGGCGGCGGCCGAAGCGCATGGGCTGGAAGTTGTCCATCCAGCTGCGTTCCCAGTCCTGATCTTCGATGCGCTCGATCTGGTGCTGCGGCAGGGCGCCGCCGGTCAGCAGTTCGAGGTGCGCCACCAGCGCCGTCTCGTCGGTGTCGGCCTCGAACAGGGCCAGCAGGTGGGTGTGGGACCAGAGCGGGGTGGTGCCGAGGTCGGGCTCGAAGATGGGCTGGTCTTCGGCATCCATGAAGGTCACCGAGACGGCGCCGACTTCCAGCAGGGCGTCTTCATAGGTTTCCGCCTGATCCGGGGTGATGGCGAGACGGACTTGTAACCAGGGCATGGCGAAACCTCGATGCGGCGTGAAAAGGGCCTCTCATGGGCACCTCTGAAAACGTGGGCGAGGCGGTCAGCGCAAGGCAAAAACAGGCGAAAGAGCGCAGTTTACGCGGTGTAAATGAGCATCTTGAGCCGGTTTTTAACGCCGCGATGACAACGCAGGTCGTTTTCAGGGGCGCCCTTATGGGGCGGGCAAGCTTACTTGAGGCATGGGTGCCATGCCAGCCGCGGCGTCCAGGCGGTCGAGGCCGCGGTAGGCGAGGTGGCAGACGCCACCGCCGAGCAGGGCCGGGAGCAGCAGATTGAGCACGGGAACCACCGCCAGCATGAGGATCAGCAGGCCGAAGGCGATGAGGGCGCCGCGCTGGGCCCGCACCACGCGCATCTGTTCGGCGCCACTGGCCAGTCCGGCGAGGGCGGCGGGCACCAGAAAACGCACGTTCAGGTAGGCCAGCAGCATCAGCATCAGGATGCCGTTGACCACGGGGATCAGCAGGCAGAGCAGCGGGCCGATTCCGATGCCGATGCCGAGGCCCAGCCAGGGGCCGAGGTGGTAGCGGCCGGCGCGCAGCAGGTCGGTGGTGGCGGGTTGGCGCTGGAGCAGGCTGGGGTAGTGGCTGCGGGTACGTGTCTTCAGGCGCCCCATCAGCACCCAGCGCAGGCTGAGGCGGATGCTGAGCACCACGGCGCCAGCGTAGAGCACGACCACGATGGCCACTGCCAGCAACGCGGCGTAGACCGCCATCAAGGCCAGGGCCGGGGCGATGTTGGCCATGGCGCTGATGGTTGCCGGGCCACCACTGACGCTCGGGAGCAACCCGAGGGCGGCAGCGCCCATGATCACGAAGGAGGCGATCAGCCCGGCGGCCTTGGCGATGAACTCGAAGTGGGCGTAGAACAGCCAACCCCAGAAGCTGGTCATCAGCAGGCAGAGGCCCGCCGAGCCGATGAGAATGCCCGGCCGCAGGCTGGAGCGCAGGGCCAGCCCCAGGCAGATGAAGGCCTCCAGAAAGGCCAGACCGATAGACTTGAATCTCGCTTTCATGGACAGGGGCATTCCTTTGCACGGCGGAAATGAAGAAGGGCCGCATTATGCGGCCCTTCGGGGTTCACCAGGCTTACTTCTTGCCCAGTTTGTGCTCGAGGTAGTGAATGTTCACGCCCCCTTTGCAGAAACCCTTGTCGCGGGTGAGGTCGCGGTGCAGCGGGACGTTGGTCTTGATCCCGTCCACCACGATCTCGTCGAGGGCGTTGCGCATGCGCGCCATGGCCTCGTCGCGGTCCCTGCCGTAGGTGATCAGCTTGCCGATCAGCGAGTCGTAGTTCGGCGGTACCGAGTAGCCGCTGTACAGGTGCGAGTCGACACGCACGCCGTTGCCACCCGGGGCGTGGAAGTACTTCACCTTGCCCGGGGAGGGCATGAAGTTGTCCGGGTCTTCGGCGTTGATGCGGCACTCCAGAGCATGGCCGCGGATGACCACGTCTTCCTGCTTGATCGAGAGCTTGTTGCCTGCGGCGATGCTGAGCATCTCCTTGACGATGTCGACGCCGGTGACCATCTCGGTGACCGGATGCTCCACCTGGACGCGGGTGTTCATCTCGATGAAGTAGAAGCGGCCGTTCTCGTAGAGGAACTCGAAGGTACCCGCACCGCGGTAGCCGATTTCGATGCAGGCCTGGACGCAGCGGGCCAGCACTTCGGCACGGGCCTTCTCGTCGATACCGGGGGCGGGGGCTTCTTCCAGCACCTTCTGGTGGCGGCGCTGCAGGGAGCAGTCGCGGTCACCCAGGTGGATGGCATTGCCCTGGCCGTCGGAGAGGACCTGCACTTCCACGTGGCGCGGGTTGGTGAGGAACTTCTCCAGGTAGACCATGGAGTTGCCGAACGCGGCACCGGCTTCGGTGCGGGTCAGCTTGGCCGACTTGATCAGCTCGTCGGCGCTGTGCACCACGCGCATGCCGCGACCACCGCCGCCGCCAGCGGCCTTGATGATCACCGGGTAGCCGACTTCCTCGGCAATCGCCAGGGCGGTCGCTTCGTCTTCCGGCAGGGGGCCGTCGGAGCCCGGCACGGTCGGTACGCCGGCCTTCTTCATGGCGTCCTTGGCGGACACCTTGTCGCCCATTAGGCGGATGGTGTCGGCTTTCGGGCCGATGAAGGCGAAGCCGGAGTTCTCCACCTGCTCGGCGAAGTCGGCGTTCTCGGCGAGGAAGCCGTAGCCCGGGTGGATCGCGGTGGCGCCGGTCACTTCGGCGGCACTGATGATGGCCGGGATGTTCAGGTAGGACTGGGCAGCGGGTGCCGGGCCGATGCAGACGGTCTCGTCAGCCAGGGACAGGTGCATCAGCTCACGGTCGGCCGTGGAGTGCACCGCTACCGTCTTGATGCCCAGCTCCTTGCAGGCGCGCAGGATGCGCAGGGCGATCTCGCCACGGTTGGCGATCAGGACTTTTTCCAGCATCACAGGCTCTCCGCGGTTCAGACGATGGTGAACAGCGGCTGGTCGTACTCAACCGGCTGACCGTTTTCCACGAGGATGGATTCGATCACGCCACTGGCTTCGGCTTCGATGTGGTTCATCATCTTCATCGCTTCGACGATGCAGAGGATGTCGCCTTTCTTAACGGTCTGGCCGACTTCGGCGAAGTTGGCCGAGGTGGGGGAGGCGGCGCGGTAGAAGGTGCCGACCATCGGCGAGCGGACCACGTGGCCGTTCAGCTTCGCAGCAGCCGGGGCAGCGTCGGCTGCCGGAGCCGGGGCAGCCGCAGGCGCGGCGGCAACGGGGGCCGCGACCGGGGCCGGGGCAGCGGCGTAGACCGGCTGGGCGGCCATGGCCTTGTTGCTGTGGCGGCTGATGCGTACGGACTCTTCGCCCTCGCGGATCTCCAGCTCGTCGATCCCGGACTCTTCCAGCAGTTCGATCAGTTTCTTGACTTTACGGATATCCATTAATCATCAACTCCCAAGGGTAAGGTCAGGGGCGTTCAAGGTGTTCCAGTGCCGCGTCCAGGGCCAGGCGGTAGCCGGTGGCGCCCAGACCGCAGATCACTCCCACGGCTACGTCGGAGAAGTAGGAGTGATGGCGGAAAGGTTCTCGCTTGTGCACGTTGGAGAGGTGCACTTCGATGAATGGGATGCTCACTGCGAGCATCGCGTCACGTAGCGCGACACTTGTATGCGTGAAAGCGGCCGGATTGATCAGGATGAAGTCCACACCCTCGTTGCGCGCAGCGTGGATCCGCTCGATCAGTTCGTACTCGGCATTGCTCTGCAGGTGCATCAGGTGGTGCCCGGCTTCGCGGGCGCGGCGCTCCAGGTCCTGGTTGATCTCGGCCAGGGTGGTGGCGCCGTACTTGTCGGGCTCGCGGGTCCCCAGCAGGTTGAGGTTGGGACCGTGCAGGACGAGCAGGGTGGCCATGGGCTGTCTTCCTTATTGGGGCCAGGCGGGACCGTGAAGGATAGTCGTGACTGTCCCTGTGTCGCCAGTAGTCGACACGATGCCCGCAGATTGCGGCAGATTTATGAAGTTCCGCTTATTGACGCGAGCCGGCGCGGGCCAGGTGGTCGGCGAACGCGGCGGCGTGGATCTCTCCTACGACACGCAGATCGGCCCATTCGTCACCGTTCGCCCCGAAGAACAGCAGGGCCGGCGGGCCGAACAGCTTGTAGCGGTCCAGCAGGGCGCGCTGTTCGGCGGTGCTCTCGGTCATGTCGAAGCGCACCAGGCGATAGCGGCCCAACTGTGCGGTGACCTCCGGCGCGGTGAGCACCTCGCGCTCGATCACCTTGCAACTGATGCACCAGTCCGCGTACCAGTCCAGCAGCAGCGGTTGCCCGGCGGCCTTGGCCGCGGCCTGGGCGGCCTCAAGCTCGGTCGGCGTCTTCACGGTGACCCAGGCTCCGGCGGCTGCCGTGGCCTGGGGGGCGCCGGCCACGCCGGCGCGACCCAGCGGGCGCAGCGGATCGGCTTCGCCCTTGAGCGCGCCGACCCAGGTGGCACCGGCGTAGACCAGCAGCACCAGCCCGGCGAGTTGCGCCAGGCGCTGGCGCGGGGATTTGGGGCCGAACTCCAGGGTGCCGAGGAACAGCGCCACCCCGGCAGCCAGCAGGCCCCACAGGGCCAGGCTCAGCGAGCCCGGCAGCACGCGCTCCAGCAGCCACACCGACACCGCCAGCAACAGCACGCCGAAGGCATTGCGCACCGCCACCATCCACGGGCCGGAGCGCGGCAGCAGCGCGCCGCCACCGACCGCGAAGAGCACCAGCGGAGTGCCCATGCCGAGGCCCAGCAGGAACAGCTTCAGGCCGCCGCCCAGGGCATCACCGCTGGCGCTGATATAGAGCAGGGCACCCGCCAGCGGGGCGGAGACGCACGGCGAGACCAACAGGCTGGACAGCACCCCCAGCGCTGCCGCGCCCCAGATCGAGCCACCCTGGGTGCTGCCGGCCAGGCGGTCCAGCGGGCCGGCGAGGAAGCCCGGCAGGCGCAGCTCATACAGGCCGAACATGGCCAGGGCGAACACTGCGAAGAAGGCCGCGAAGGGCACCAGCACCCAGGCCGACTGCAGGCGTGCCTGCAGGTTCAGCTCGGCGCCGAACACGCCCATCAGCGCGCCCAGCACGGCGAAGCAGGCCGCCATCGGCAGCACGTAGGCCAGCGACAGCACCAGGCCCCGGCCGCCGCCCACCTGCCCGCGCAGCACCACGCCGGAGAGGATCGGCAGCATCGGCAGCACGCAGGGGGTGAAGGTCAGGCCCAGCCCGGCGAGGAAGAACAGCGCCAGCTCGTGCCAGCTCCAGCCCTGCCCGTCGCTCGGCAGTGCACCGTCCGACGCGGCGGCGGATGCGGCGCCGATCTGCAGCGTCTCGGTTTCCGGCGGGTAGCACAGACCCTTGTCGGCACAGCCCTGGTAGGTCACCAGCAGCTTGAAGGGGCGCTGTTGCGGGTTGTTCAGCGGCAGGTCGACGTCGAGGACCTCGTAATACACCTCCACGTCGCCGAAGTAGTCGTCGGTCTTGTGCTTGCCCGCCGGCAGTTGCGCCGCGCCCAGGCCGACATCGGCCGGCTCGGTGCGGAACTGGAAGCGGTGCTTGTAGAGGTAGTAGCCCTCGGCGTTGGTGAAGCGCAGCTTGATCGCCGTGGGTGAACTCTCCACCAGGCTGAGGCGGAAGGCCTCGCGCACCGGGAGGAAGTCCTGGCTGTTGTTCAGCGGGGCGCCGAGGGTGGCGCTGGGGCGGCCATCCAGCAGCCCGGCGACGGCGGGCAGGGTGGCCAGTAGAAGGATGAGGGTCAGCAGACGACGCATGGGACACTCGGCAGGAAAAGGTGCCGGGCATGATAACGGAGCCGGTCCGCGCCCGGCAGGCCGATCCTGTAAGCGGCTTTCTCATCATGCCGAAAGGTCATGCGCCGTCCCCTTGAGCGCGTTGCCTGCGCCGGGGCGCGACACGTCGCCGCAGGGCGGCGGGTCTCGAGCGCCTGCTAGACGCGGAAGGCCTGCACCGCCTGGTTCAGCTCACCGCCCAGTTGCAGCAACTGCTCCGCCTGGTCGCGGCTGCGGCCGATGTGGCGGAGGTTGTCATCGCCCTGCTGGTGGATCTGCTCGCTGTAGCCACGGATTTCGCTCACCGCGCCGCTCTGGTTGGCGGTGGCTTCGGCGATCTGCCCGGCGGTGCTGGCGATGGTGCGGATGGCGTCGACGATCTCGTCCAGCGCCCCGTCCGCCGCGGCAGCGCGGGTGGCGGTGGCCTCGGCGTGCTCCACCTGGGCGCGCATGCCCTGCACCGACTGGTGAGCGGCGGTCTGCAGGCGGCCGATCAGCTCCTGGATTTCGCCAGTGGCGCCGGCGGTGCGTTGCGCCAGGGTGCGCACCTCGTCGGCGACCACGGCGAAGCCGCGGCCTTGCTCGCCGGCGCGGGCCGCTTCGATGGCCGCGTTCAATGCCAGCAGGTTGGTCTGCTCGGCGATGCCACGGATCACCACCAGCACGCTCTCGATGGTGGCCGACTCCTGGGCCAGACGCTCGATGGCGCTCGCGTTCTTCTGCACCTCGCCCACCAGCGTGCGCATGCCGGTCAGGCTCTGGCCGATGATGCGCTGGCCCTGCTCCACCGCACGGCCGGCGGCGTGGCTGGCGTCGGCGGCGTGGGCAGCGTCCCCGGCCACCTGCTGAATGGTGGCCTCCAGTTCGCCCAGGGCATCACGGATCTGCCCGGTGCCCACCGCCTGGCGTTCGGCGCCGTCGTGCAGGCCGCCGTTGAGGCCAGCCAGGGTGTGGCTGCTGCTGAGCACCTGCTCGGCGTGGTGGCGGATGGTGCCCACCAGGTCGCCCAGGTAGTCCCGCAGGCGCGCCAGTGAGCCCTCGATGCCGCGCAGGTCGTCGATGCGCGAATCGAGGTGGATGGGTTGGCTGAAGTCCCCGGAGGCCCAGTGGGACAGCGCCTGCATCAGGCGCCCGAGCAGTCGCGTGAGGTTGCGCTGGATGCGGTCCACCGCCAGGGCGATGAGCAGGATCAGGCCGATCATCAGCCCCTGCATCAGCCGCACCTCGCCCTGGATGCGGCCATGCTCGGCGCGCACCTGGGGCTCCAGGGCGGCCAGGGCCTGGCGCAGGTCGTCGAGGCGGGCGCGGGTGGCCTTGGCCAGTTCCGCACGGTTGGCGATCAGTTGGCGGGTGCGCTGCAGTTCGGCCGGGTAGCGACCGACCAGGCTGGCCAGTTCGCGCTTGAGGGCGATGCCACGGTCTTCGGCGGTCTTCTCCTCGTCCTGGTTGGCCAGGCCCATCATCGCGGCGAAGTCGTCGGAGGCGGACTGGGTCTGCTCGGCCACGCCGAGCAGGGGCAGGGCGTCGAGACGGGCGGACTCCTGGCCGAGGGCGGCCAGCTCGCGCTCCACATCGGCGGCCAGTTCGTCACGGCCGCTCTCCACCAGCTTGGCGCGGGCGTGGACCAGGCGCGTCAGGTGCTGGGAGGCCGCCAGCAGCGGCGCCCGGTAGTCCGCCGCGTGGGTCGGGTCGCCGGCGTCTGCATAGCGCGCCAGTTGCTCCAGTGCACCGTCCAGTTCGCGCTCGGCCTGGATCAGCAGGCCCTGCGGGTCACCGGCCAGCTTGCCGGCGGCCAGGAGCTGGTCGGCTGCAAAGGTGCGCAGCGGGTCGATGCCGCCGCGCAGGGTACTGGCCAGCTCCGGCGGCAACTCCTGCATGCGCTGGTCCAGATCGTCCAGGCCCTGGGTGGCGGCGCTGTGGCGCAGGGCATCACCGCTGGCCAGGTAGGTCTCGATGTTGTCGCTGACATCCCGTTGCACGCGCTGCGCCAGGTCCAGGTACAGCTCCATCACCTGGTAGGGGCGTTCCAGGGCGCGCTGGGACCACCACAGCGTGGCGCCCAGGGCCAGGCACACGGTGACCAGAAGAAGGGTATTGAGGTTGGTGAGCTGCTTAAGGCGCATGGGGGCCTCGACCTACAACGGACAGGACGGCGGACCCCGACGATATTTCGTTTCGATTGCAGCTTGATGACAGCGTGACCTGCGTCACGCTGTGGAATGCTTCAGCGGAACAGCTCGACGCGGTTGCGGCCGCTGCGCTTGGCCTGGTAGAGCGCCTCGTCGGCGCGCTTGGAGAGGGTGTTGCTGTCGATGTCGCCGCTCAGCTCGGCGATACCGCAACTGAAGGTGCAGGACAGGTCATGGGGCTGGGCCGGGTAGCGGATCTCGGCGAAGCGCTGGCGAATCTCCTCCAGCACCCGCTGGGCGGCCGCCAGGTCGGTGTCCGGCAGCACCACGGCGAACTCTTCGCCGCCGTAGCGACCGATGTGGTCGCTCTTGCGCAGGCGCTGCTTGAGGAACAGCGCCAGGCCCTTGATCACCCGGTCGCCCATGGGGTGGCCGTAGGTGTCGTTGACCTTCTTGAAGTGGTCGATGTCCAGCATCGCGAAGCACAGCGGGCGGCCGTCGCGGCGCGCGCGGGAGCGGGCGTCTTCCAGCAATTGCAGGGTGTGGGTGTGGTTGAACAGCCCGGTGAGGCTGTCGCGCACCATCCGCGCCTTCAGACTGCGTGCGCGCTTGGCGCGGGTGCGCACCGTGGCGATCAGGTGACGCGGCTTGATCGGCTTGGTGAGGAAGTCGTCGCCCCCCTCGCTCATCGCGTCGAGCTGCTTGTCCAGGTCGTCTTCGGCCGACAGGTAGATGATCGGCACGCTGACGTAGCGCTCGTTCTGGCGGATCACCTTGGCCAACTCGGTGCCCAGGCACTCGGGCATGTACATGTCGAGGATGATCAGGTCCGGCTGGAACTCCGCCAGCGCCGCCATCGCCTGCACCGGCTCGGTGATGGCGCGGGTGACGATGCCGGCGCTGTTCAGGGTCATCTCGGTATGCATCGCCTGGGCGCGGGAGTCGTCCACCACCAGCACCCGGTAGGGCTCGTAGTGGGCGGTGCGGGTCAGGGTCTCGATGCGCTCCAGCAGGCTGGAGGCGTCCAGGGTGCCGCTGTAGAACTCCTGCCCCCCGGCGCGCACGGCGGCCAGGCGGGTCGGGGTGTCGGTGTCCTCATGGCTGAAGAACAGCACCGGCAGCTTGTGTTCCAGGCCCTTCTGCGCCTCCAGTGCCAGCTCCAGGCCCATGCCGGGGCCGGCGAAATCCACTTCCATGACGATGGCCGACGGGTGCCGCTCGGCCATGGCCGCACGGAAAGTGTTGGCGCTGTCGCAGGTCTGTGCCGAGAGGCCGAAGAACTCCATCTGCTGGGCCAGGCGTGCGGCGCGCTCACCGTCCTGCAGAGCCAGGTAGACCGGCTTGCGCAGGGGCGGCAGGAAGGTCTGCTCGAGCTGGTCGCCTTGGCGCAGGCCGGTGCGCGACAGGCGCTGCATCAGTTGGCTCAGCTCAGTGATCAATTCGCTGGACAGGCGACCGCGGTTGGCCTGGATGCCCACCAGGCTGGCTTCGATGCTCTGCGCCAGTTGGCTGTGCTCGGGCTGCTCGAAGCGCTGGGCATAGCGCTGCAGGAGGGCATTGGCCTCGCTCAGCTCGGTGAGGTCGGACTCCCGCCACTCGCTGCGCTGCAGCCGCTGCCAGACCTCCAGAAGATGGCGCGCCTGGTGGATCACCCGTTGGGCGAAATAGGTCTTCAGGCGATCGCGGCTGGGATCTTCGGGTTCGTTCATGACGGGCTTCTGGGCTTCTGGTCGTTTTCTGGACGAAAGCCGACCTGGATGGTGGCGCTATGCTAGCACCTCGTTGCAACCGCGCCAGTACCGCCGATCCCTTGGCGTCAACCTTTTCTCCGGGAGTGCCACTGGGTCACAGCGCGAATGTGCGCATCGTCTCAACCCGCCGTTACCGGCCCACTCTTGGTTTGGCCATCGGACGCTGGCAAGGTCGCTCGCTTCACTTATAGTGCGAGGCCGACGGCACCCTTGCGTAAGGGCGCTGTCGAAACTTGCCGAACGGATGAGTGAAGGACATAGCCATGCTGGACTGGAAGAAGCGTGCGGGCCAGGCACGAGATCGCGTCGATGATTCGGTGGACGATGTCCGCAGCTACCTGGGAGGCATCTGGGTCAGCCGCGCCCTCGGCGCCCTGCTCGGTGTCTACCTGGTGGGAGCGGGCGTGGTGGGCTGGTACTGGAGCCAGGAGCCCGAGCTGTTCCCCGTGCAGCAGAACGCCCAGGCGGCGGCCGAGCGCGCCCAGCGCAAGCTGGTCACCGGCTACACCACCGTCGAAACCCTCAAACAGGTCTCCCAGACCCTGCTGGACAAGCCCGGCGGCTACCTCTCCAACGACCTGGCCCCGCCCGGCCTCTGGCTGGACAACATGCCCAGTTGGGAATACGGCGTGCTGGTGCAGGTCCGCGACCTGACCCGCGCCCTGCGCAAGGACTTCGCCCGCTCCCAGTCGCAGTCCACCGAGGACGTCGACCTGGCGCGCGCCGAGCCGCGCTTCAACTTCGACAACAAGAGCTGGGCCCTGCCAGCCTCCGAGACCGAGTACCAGGGAGGCATCCGCGCGCTGGACCGCTACCTGGCCCGCCTCTCCGACCCGAATCAGCCCGGTGCTCAGTTCTATACCCGTGCCGACAACCTCAACAACTGGCTGGGTGACGTCGCCACCCGTCTGGGCTCGCTGTCCCAGCGCCTGTCCGCCAGCGTCGGCCGGGTGCGCCTGGACACTGACGTGAAGGCCCAGGAGGGGCAGGAAGGCGTGGTGCCCAAGGTCAGCGAAGAGTTCGTCGAGACGCCTTGGTTGCAGATTGACAACGTCTTCTATGAGGCCCGAGGCCAGGCCTGGGCGCTGTCCCACATCCTGCGTGCCATTGAAGTGGACTTCGCCGACGTACTGGCCAAGAAGAACGCCACCATCAGCGTGCGCCAGATCATCCGTGAGCTGGAGGCCGCCCAGGAGCCCCTGTGGAGTCCCATGGTGCTCAACGGCAGCGGCTACGGCGTACTCGCCAACCACTCGCTGGTGATGGCCAACTACATCTCCCGCGCCAACGCCGCCGTGATCGACCTGCGCCAGCTGCTGGAGCAGGGCTGATGGCCCTCGACCCGCGCGAAGCGGCCCACCGCGCTGCCTCCGATGCCGAGCGGGTGGCCTGGGTCGACGAGCAGGACCGCCTCCTCGGCGGCCTGCCCCGGGCCGAGCTGCGCGAGCGCGGGCTGGTTTCCCGTGGCACCTTCATCCTCCTGTTCAACAGCGCCGGCCAGCTCTGCGTGCATCGCCGCACCCTGAGCAAGGCGCTGTACCCGGGCTACTGGGACGTCGCCGCCGGCGGCATGGTCCAGGAAGGGGAGGACTACGCCCTCTCCGCCGCCCGTGAACTGGAGGAAGAGCTCGGCATAGCCGGCGTGCCCCTGCGCGAGCATGGGCGCTTCTACTTCGACGAGCCGGGCAACCGGCTCTGGGGCGCGGTGTTCTCCGCCGTGTCCGACGCGCCCCTGCGGCTGCAGCCGGAAGAGGTGATGGAAGCGCGATTCATGAGCCTCGACGAGGCCCAGGCGCTGGAGAACTGCTGCCCGGACTCGCTCAAGGCGTTGCGCCTTTATCTGGCGTCGCTCTAAGACGTGTTAGGCAACTAGACGGGGATATCGGAGCCCAGCTGCTTAGCGAGTTTTGCTGTTGTCTTATGTTTCGCCTTCCCAGGCGAGTTTCTTTTTTCAGTCGCCAAAAAAGAAACCAAAAAGGCTCGCCCCTGCATCCGGGTCCCGCTTCGCGGGACTCCCCTCGCTCCATCGTTGCTACGGGGGCCGGCGCGATGGGCCATCCATGGCCTGGCGCGCCTCTCACGGCATCCATGCCGTTCGTCCCCCTTCGCAACGACTGCGCTCGGCCTCCTGAAGGGGCACTGTCCCCGCCCTGCCATTTGAGTTCCGTTCTGTTTTAGCGTGCGCGCAGGGTCTGCTTTTTTGCAGCTGCGGGAAGTTGTTGAAACCCCCGCCCGGCGCGGGTTTGTGCAATATCCCGGACCCTTTCGTGCACGATGCCGAACAGGGTCGCCAATCTGACGATCAATGGCGCAAATTCGCACTTAGCATTCGCCGCGAATGCTGCTAAATTGCGCCGCCTTTCAACCCCGGCTTCCCGGCCGGGGCTGCGCTGCCCCTGCCAGAGTGGGGCTTCGCGGTCGGCCCCCCGCCGACCAGTCGCTATCCTGACCCCTACGAGGAAAGCCGGTGGTCAAGAAAGCTTCGTCCTTTGCCGCCCTCGGCGGCCTGGTGTACTCCACCGACAGCGGCCGGCACTGCCCGGACTGCGCCCAGCCCATCGACGCCTGCACCTGCAAGCAAGCCACCGTGCCCGCCGGCGACGGCATCGCGCGCGTTCGCCGCGAAACCAAGGGCCGGGGTGGCAAGACCGTCACCACCGTCAGCGGCGTACCGCTGGCCGGCGACGAGCTGAAGGAGCTGGCCAGCGCGCTCAAGCGCCGATGTGGCACCGGCGGTGCGCTCAAGGACGGCGTGATCGAGATCCAGGGCGACCACGTGGACCTGCTGCTCGACGAGCTCGCCAAGCGCGGCTTCAAGGCCAAGAAATCCGGCGGCTGAGCCACGGCTTTCTAAACTGACCGTCATCGCCACGGTCAACACTCCAACGTCATACGACCGCATTAACCTGCCCACGCCTGCCCGGCACGTCCCGGCGGGTTCGGCCTTTTTCATCCCACAGGGGGAACACGATGTCTGCACGACGCACGCGCAAGGACGATGGCAGCCGCTGGACCGTGGCCGATAGCCGCAGTGTCTACGGGATTCGCCATTGGGGGGCCGGCTTCTTCGCCATCAACGAGGCCGGTCGCGTCGACGTGCGCCCCAGCGGCCCGTCCAGCGAGCCGGTGGACCTGCACGAACTGGTCGGCAACCTGCGCGAGGCGGGTCTGTCCCTGCCGCTGCTGGTGCGCTTCCCCGGCATCCTCCAGTCGCGCGTGCGCCAGCTCACCGGCGCCTTCGACGCCAACATCGCACGGCTGGAATACCAGAACCGCTACACCGCCCTGTACCCCATCAAGGTCAACCAGCAGGAAGCGGTGGTGGAGAACATCATCGCCACCCAGAACGTCTCCATCGGCCTGGAAGCCGGCTCCAAGCCCGAGCTGATGGCCGTGCTGGCGCTCGCCCCCAAGGGCGGCACCATCGTCTGCAACGGCTACAAGGACCGCGAGTTCATCCGCCTGGCGTTGATGGGCCAGAAGCTCGGCCACAACGTCTTCATCGTCATCGAGAAGGAATCGGAGGTGGAGTTCGTCATCGAAGCCGCCGCCGAGCTGAAGGTCGCGCCCCAGGTCGGCCTGCGTGTGCGCCTGTCGTCCCTGGCCTCCTCCAAGTGGGCCGACACCGGCGGCGAGAAGTCCAAGTTCGGCCTCTCCGCCGCCCAACTGCTGTCGGTGGTCGATCGCTTCCGCAAGGCCGGCCTCGACCAGGGCGTGCGCCTGCTGCACTTCCACATGGGCTCGCAGATCGCCAACCTGGCCGACTACCAGCACGGCTTCAAGGAAGCCATCCGCTACTACGCCGAACTGCGCAGCCTCGGCCTGCCGGTGGACCACATCGACGTCGGCGGCGGCCTGGGTGTGGACTACGACGGCACCCACTCGCGCAACGCCAGCTCCATCAACTACGACATGGACGACTACGCCGGCGTGGTGGTGGGCATGCTCAAGGAGTTCTGCGACGCCCAGGGCCTGCCGCACCCGCACATCTTCTCCGAGAGCGGCCGCGCCATGACCGCGCACCACGCCGTGCTGGTCATGCAGGTTACCGACGTCGAGCGCCACAACGACGCCGTACCGGTGGTGGACGACCGCGAAGAACAGCCCGAGATCGTCCGCTGGCTGCTCGACCTGCTCGGCCCGACCGATACCGAGATGGTCACCGAGACCTACTGGCGTGCCACCCACTACATCGGCGACGCCGCCGCCCAGTACGCCGAAGGCAAGCTGACCCTCGCGCAGAAGGCCCTGGCCGAGCAGACCTACTTCGCCATCTGCCGCCGCCTGCACAACCAGCTCAAGGCCCGCCAGCGTTCCCACCGCCAGGTGCTCGACGAGCTGAACGACAAGCTGGCCGAGAAGTACATCTGCAACTTCTCCGTGTTCCAGAGCCTGCCGGACACCTGGGCCATCGGCCAGGTGCTGCCGATCATCCCGCTGCAGCGCCTCGACGAAGAGCCCCTGCGCCGGGCCGTGCTGCAGGACCTGACCTGCGACTCCGACGGCAAGATCAAGCAGTACGTCGACGAGCAGAGCATCGAGACCAGCATGCCGGTGCACGACGTGCGCGAAGGCGAGGACTACCTCCTGGGCGTGTTCCTGGTGGGCGCCTACCAGGAGATCCTCGGCGACATGCACAACCTGTTCGGCGACACCGACTCGGTGAACGTCTACCAGCGCGAAGACGGCAGCGTGTACCACGCCGGCATCGAGACCCACGACACCATCGAGGACATGCTGCGCTACGTGCACCTGTCCCCCGAGGAACTGATGGCCCTCTACCGCGACAAGGTGGCCAGCGCCAAGCTCAGCCCCCGCGAGCGCACCCACTACGTGGACGCCCTGCGCCTGGGCCTGACCCGTTCCTCCTACCTCTCGTCCTGATCGCCCCGCGCCCCGAAAAGCCCCGGCCCATGCCGGGGCTTTTCATTTCCGCCACCAGCCAGTACGAATCCAACGTAGCCCGGGCTTCAGCCCGGGAGCGGAGTCATCCCCAAGGCCCATGCGCCAGTAATCGGTGGATGAAAAGAGCGTCATCCACCCCGACGCGAGCCTCCACCCCCGCCGCCCCGCAGGGCGTATCGCGCTTCACCGATCCACCGTCTCGACGCCGGAGCGGTGTGAGCCCGTAGGATGCGGTGAGCTCGGCGAACCGCATCGA